>NZ_JAUBUG010000072.1:0-34838 GCF_036705345.1 Microcoleus sp. B3-D2 | reverse complement strand
ATTATGTGTCGCTGAACTTGAATCATTCCTCAATTGCTATCGTGATTTTTCTTAACTTATTCAGCAAGCCCTAATTACTAACTCCTAATTACAAATTGCCAGTTACTAATAACTAACCACTAATGATTGATGACTGCATCAATATACTGCTGAACTTCCCTGAGTTGCTGCCGCTGGCATTCGATCCACTCTTTTTCCGCCGCTCGCTGTTCCGGCGTCTCTTTCTGATACCGCGCCTGCTTATCTAAAAAATTATTGTAGAATTTAATCGCTTTTTCAACGGTTTTAATTGCCAGTTTCATGCGCTCTTCAAAAACTGCTATGATCGCATTATCTAGGATTAAGCCAATCACTTTACAGAACTCTTCAAAATCGACCAAAGTAATTCCGAGATTGCTTTTATGAACGAGAGTTTCTACAGGTTCTTTCAGCGTATCTTTAAAACTCTTCATATAATAATCAGGCAAATATTTCAGTGGCTCCGTAAACTTAGATACAATCTCTCCCCCTATTGATTGTAGTCGCTCTCTAAATTTAGATTGACTGTTGAGGTCGAAGCAGTCAATACAAACTTCAATTTTTTCTATATCAATAGATTGTAATTCTTTAAAAATTAAACTCAGTTCATTCTCCATAATTAAACTCACTCGCTCTGCCTGGGAATCCACTTCATTACGTAACTCTTTGTACAAATTATCTTTGTCAAAAAAACCAATAGTATCTCTTTGAAATACTTGAGGGTTTTTATCCCACAAAAACCACTGAGTTTTTAACTTGGTCGCCTTGTCACTCCAAGATTTGCGAACTTTAACAACAGCATCATATTTGCCCTGTTTTCCTAAACTGCGAATTCTCACATCGCATCCGCTTAGTTCGCCAATTTGCTCCCAGACATCAACAGGAGATGCTCCAGCAATTCTCGGCTTGCTATTCCAGACATCCTCAGCCTGAGATACATCTTTGAAACATACCTGAAGTAGCCCCTTGAGTCTGATGGCAGATTGCTTAATTTCGTCAATACAAGGTTCCACATCTAAACTGAGTTGGGTAGCTGACTGTTTAATCTCCACGGATTGATATTCGTCTGCCAACAATCGATCGCTAAACAGGGTAATAGCCTGGAATGCCTTGAGATACTCATTCATCTGTCTTTCATCCCTCGTTTCCCTAAACAGCATACAATACAGAACATCTGCCTTTTTGAATGGAAACTGAGTCACCACATGGATTATATATTCACTCCTGCAACTCAGGCGCGACTCAATAGTGGCAACCTTGTACAGCCTGCTGCCAAAACAGGAAAATTGCTCCCGGCAGCTAGAGATCCGGTGACAGGGGAGTTTGTGGAGCTTGCAAAAATTTTTTATCAATCAAGAAGTGAAACTCTATCCGATCGCGGAGTTATAGGATTGCTCGCACAGTTAGCCGGAGGTGGGCCCATACAGCCGCTGGTAGCTCCCGTGTACGTGACACTGGCGCCGCTGCAGGTTGCTCAAACTCATCAGGGGTTTCAAAAAATATACAGAATGCTTAACTGTCTGAAAATTAATTTGGCAGTGATGCAAGCGACTGCTGCTGTCATTGGTATTGGCACTGTATCGAGCACAGTTTTGTCAGCAGTAAACCTCAACCAAGTATTAAAAATCCGAGAAGAGGCAAAACACCAGAAGCTAAAAATTAAAGACGGATTTATCGATCTCAGACACATCCTCAAAGATAGGGGAGTAGAGGTGATCCAGCAGATTTTTAAGGTGGCTCACGACTCTAATTTTGAAATGCACCGCCAGAAACTGGTTAACGGTTACGAGATTTTTTCTAAAGCTATCAAACGCTGTCAGTCAGCCCTGACAGTGCCAGATATTAAACTTCGGAATTCCGAAATTAATAGCGGGCGGGATATGCTGTTTGAGGCTTTAAAAATTTATGATAATCCTAGTTTGTTGGAGGGGCTGTCTTCTGCTGGACAGCTCAGGCAAATGGAATGTGTTTGGGCGATCGAGCAGGCGATCGGGGTCACGTTTCAGTTGCAGCGGGCCTACAAGATGGTGAGCGATCGCCTGCTGGAACTCCAATCAAAAATTTGTCAAAATCTTCTAACTGTTGTTAAAGGATGTCAATCCGAACCCGAACTAGATTTTTTATTTCCTGAAGTTACTAGGATTCTCGGTCATGATTTAAGTGTAATAGAATTTTGGCAAAATGAGGTTGATTGGATGCAAACTTTGTCTCCAAAAGAGCAGCACCAGTTAGCAAGTTTAGATAAACTCACGGGCGAGAGTTTAAAAAGCAGCGTGTACACTACATTCGCGGTATTAGCTGCGGAACCTTCACTTTATGAAAGTTTAAAGCAAAAGTCTCACTTTCTATCCTTGCGCGACCAGCTAACCTTCGCTGTGTCGCCGGAAATCCGCCGGAGATACGAATTTTATATCAGCCAGCAGGCGATCGCTACTGGCTATCAAGCTTTAGCTGCCTCGAATTGGCAAGAAATATCCGATTTAACTGTGGCTAACCTCTACCACTTTTTTCAAATCCGAGAGAAATCAACTGAAAATTATCCAACTGAGGACGAATTAGAAACGCCTTATTGGCACTTTCCCCAAACCTTAAAAAACGAGCTTAATCTTAGGAATTAAATGACCAGTGACTAATGGATACTGTTGACTGTTGACTGACTTATTCAGTCCTGGACACAAGTTTTCAATTGTTACACTATCTGTAGTAGTAAGGTACGCACTTCGCACCCTACAAGTATAGTCTGTGCGTCAAGGACTATTTTTCCTTCTTTCTTCTTCCTTCTTTCTTCTTCCTTCTTCCTTCTTCCTTCTTCCTTCTTCCTTCTTCCTTCTTCCTTCTTCCTTCTTTCTCATTACCTCAGCCACAACTTAATAGTATTGTCTTTAGAACCGCTAGCAATAGTTTTGCCATCGGGACTAAAAGTCACCACATAAACTTCATCGGAATGTCCCGTCAAAGTATTCAGCAATTCTCCGGTAGCAAAATCCCAAACTTTAATAGTTTTATCCTTGCTCCCGCTCGCAATAAACTTCCCGTCCGGACTGATAGCAACCGAGACAATATCGTCAGAATGTCCCTGGATAGAGCGAATTAAATCTCCTGTTTCGATATTCCAGATTTTAATACTTTCATCGTAGGAACCGCTAACAATTGTCTTGCCGTCCGGGCTAACAGCAACCGACCTCACCGCGTCGCCGTGTCCCTCAATAGTTTTGAGCAACCTCCCCGTTGCTACATCAACAACTGTAATTTTTTTATCCTTAGAAGCGCTAACCAAACTTTTTCCATCGGGAGTGAAAGCAACAGAATAAACAAAATCTGTATGGTCTGGAAAATTCTGAATCAAAGTGCCAGTTGCTGCATCCGAAATCTTCGTGGTTTTGTCTCCGCTACCGCTAGCAACAAGCTCTCCGTCCGGGCTGAGAGCGACAGACCACACAGAAGCAGTGTGGTCGAGACTGCGAATCACTTGCCCTGTTTTCAAATCCCACAGCATGACTCGCCAAAAACCGGTTCCAGTCGCCAGTTTCGTACCGTTTGAGTCAAAAGCAACCGACCAAATAGTGGAGGAATCTCCTGGAAAAGTGCGGATCGACTTGCCTGTAGCTAAATCCCAAATTTGGATGGTTTTGTCTTTAGAACCGCTGGCTAACATTAAGCCGTCTGGACTGAAAGCAACAGACCCAACTGCATCTGAATGCTGAGCGAAATTTTTGACTTTGGCGTTCTTCCACCGCAGACCTGCTTGGCACTGTTCCTGTAACTCCTGAGCGGACGCATAGCTGCTGGAAGTGTTGGCAATTGTTGGTATTTGGCTGATGCAGTCTTCATAATTGCTGGCTTTATAAAGAGCGGCAATTTGAGTGAGCTGTTGGGATTCTTTCTGGGCTCGCTGCTGCCATTCTTGCCACTTGAGATATCCGTAAATTCCGCCGATCGCAGCTAAGATAGCCGCAATTGTTGCCCCGGCGAGATAAGGATTGAATTTGCGAGTTTCTTTGGGGACAAGTGCTGCTGGGCTGGCGATCCTCTCCGTTGGCGTAGCCCCCGTAGGGGCGGGCTGCGCTAACGAGAAATCGGTTTTTCCGTTCAGATTTACCTGCGAGGATACCGCCGGACTTGCCTGCAATTCGAGTTGAGGGGCGCTGCTGGCTGGTGGTCCACTGGGGTTGCGGTGTCCCTCCAAAACTGTGGAGATCGCCTTGTACAATTTAGCAAATAAAGATTTAGGAATGACTAATTCTTCGATTTTCGCGGCATCTTCGTCGGTAAGCCCTAAAACTTGCTGCAAGCGTTTTAATTCGTCGCGAGTTTCCTGAGAAAAGGGATATTCTTGCTGCATTGCTTCTTGCAGTGATTGTTCGTAGCGTTCGCCTTTTTGCCTGTATTTCCGGTAAGGGTTCAATACCTCATCTTCGATCGCCTCTGCTTCTTCTGGCAGCAATTCCAAACTGACGCGCAGTTCATCTAATATTCTACGACCGACGACTGTAATATCACCCCGGCTGCTGCTGCGCCGATCGACTTCTTCGCGATATATTGTCAGCTTGGGAATCCGCGCCCGCGAGCGATCGCCAATTTTCCTCAAATCGGCTAAAGCTTCCGCCGCCGACTGGTATCTCTCCCGAAAATCGTAGCGCACCATATTATCCAAAACATCGGCCAGCGCTTGGGAACACGTGGCTAAATGCCGCCAAACAATTTCGCCCTTATTAGAATTTTTCAAATCCCGCAGTTTAGGCAAATCGTAAGCCGGCAAACCCGTCATTGCTTGGATGCCAATCATTCCCAAAGCGTAGATATCGCTGTTGAGTTGCGGGTTGTATTGAAATTGTTCGATCGGCATATATTCCAGAGTGCCAATCCGCACAGTTACCGGCGCTTGTCTTTGAGCGATGTGAATTTCTTTCACCGAGCCAAAGTCGATTAAAACTAACTTGTTGTCTGAATAGCGGCGGATTAAATTGGCAGGTTTAATATCTCGGTGAATTACTCCCTGTCCGTGTACAAACACTAAAATTTCTAACAGTTCCTTCAGCAAAGAAATCATTTTTTCTTCGCTCAGAGGCTTGCCCGGTACAATCTCGGTTGATAGCGAGTGACCGGCAACAAAGGATTCAACTAAGAAAAATTCTTCATTTTCTTCAAAATAAGCGAATAGCTGAGGAATTTGGTCGTGTTGACCGAGCCTTTCTAGAACTTCTGCTTCTTTTTGAAAAAGACGGCGCGTAGTATTAATTAATTTCGGTTCGGTAGTACCGGGACGCAGGTGCTTGACAAAGCACTGCGGTTCTCCCGGACGGCGAATATCTTTTGCCAGATAGGTTTGTCCAAATTCTCCTGTTTCTATGACTTCAATGATTTGATAGCGTCCATCTAAAAGTTGGCTCACCATGATAATAACGCAGCCTTTTTTTGGTTGATTTTCGCAAGAAACAGTTGCACTGTTGAGTCACTTGTCTTTGAGTTTCGCTCCCTAAATCTTCCTTTTTCAGGGGTTTGAGGGGAGCGAAAGAATGCTCTTGTCCCACCCCCTCCTCCCCTTTTTTTAGGGGTTTGGGGGGAGCAAGGAGCTAATCCTTCTTCCTTGTTCCTTCTTCTTTCTTCCTTCTTCCATACTTTATTTTTTCAACATCTGCAAAGCTTGATATCCTAAAAAGAAAAAACCGAAAGCACCAAGTACGGCTATCCCGTTCGCCAACACATCGACTGTCAAAAATTCGCCCATTCCAATATCCTCTGACAACTGATATCTATCCTCGGCTTTTCGGTCGCTGTCTGGGTGAGGGGTCTTACCCCTCGCTGCGAGCGAGCCGAAAGATGCTCACAAATTATAGCAAAAGAGGCGGTCAAAATAACTTTTCGGGCGATCGACTAGCTTTTTGTTTTAATATTTTTTAATATTTAGGGAGACAAATCGTGTACCGAAAATTTGAGGTCTGTTCGCTTTGATATTGTTAACCCTGCTAATTTTTTCTCTGATTGTAAGTAGAGCTTACACTAAGAACTTGCGCCGATCAGTGGAAAATGCGCCTCGAACCGACAGAAGTTTGGCTAAGCTGTCACCGGAGTCCGCCGCGCAGTTCCCTAAATTTTCGGTAATCGTACCAGCATACAACGAGGCAGAGAATATTCGGGATTGCGCGATCGCCATTTTGGAGAGTACACCGCTGTCTGTGGACAACCTAGAGGTTTTGATTGTAGACGATCGATCGACAGACGACACACTAGCGATCGCGCAAACCCTGCAACAGCATCTCAACGACCCCCGGCTTAAAATATTAGCAGGTCAGCCGCGACCAACCAACCAATATTGGGCGGGCAAAAACTGGGCCTGCGCCCAAGCTGTTCAAATAGCAACCGGAGACTTCTTATTATTTATCGATGCCGACGTGCGACTCAAACCAGGCGCAATCGAAACCGCTATCGCCACAGCCGAAACCGAGAAAATAGACTTGTTCACCTGTATGCCAGCGCTTGTTTGTGAGTGTTTTGCCGAGTGGTTAGTGCAGCCGATAATGTTCAATCACCTAGCAGTTTGCTACGACTTTACCGCCGTCAACGATCCGACAACAGACAGTGCTTTTGCGGGCGGGCCGTTCATGTTATTTAGGCGATCGGCTTACGAAAAAATTGGAGGTCACCAGGCCGTTGCCGGCGAAATTGTGGAAGATGTGGAATTAGCTAAACGCCTCAAACGTGCGGGTTTAAAGCTGGGACTTTATTCCGGGTCAAATTTGGCATCCGTGCGGATGTATCGGTCTTGGAGCGCATTGTGGGAAGGCTGGACAAAGAATCTGTATCTCGGCGCTAACCGCAGTTGGGGCATGATGGTTTACATGGCCGCAATTATGTTATTTCTTTATCCTATGCCGTGGTTGGCATTAGCTATTTTGCTGGCAAACGGCGACTTCGCAGAAATTCTGACAATCACCAATTACGAATTACCAATTACCAATTACCAATTACCAATTACCTGGTTAACTATCTGTTTATCCGTAATCGTAATTGGGCAGCATTACACTTTACGCCGCTTGGGTGCCGAGATTTCTGACTGTGCGACGAAATACTGGTGGTTGGGAGGTTTCGGAGGTGCGTTAGTGGCGGCGATAGCGATCGGTTCTGCGATTAAAACTGAAACTGGTTGGGGGTGGACTTGGCGCGGTAGAGCTTTGCAAATTAAGAGTTAATTAAGACTTGCATATGGGCAGGCAAGATGCCCACCCCACCAAAAATTAACTCCTTGTGGAACAGGCATCTTGCCTGTTCTTAAAAATCATCTAAAATGTGAGTTATAGAAGACACAAGGCAGAGCTAATCATAACATCCGTTACATCCGTTACAAAATCCGTTACCGAACTTCCGCGTATACAAAAGCAGGTACGCGCTTGTAAGCAGGCGTGCCCGATCGCTTTTCAATCTCCGGGTGAAAAATCACATTAACTTCAGGATAAAACATCAAAGCAGCACCCTCACGAACCGCCCCGTAAATTACCTCGACATTTTCCATTTTCCCCACATTTCCCTGCACCGTCACGCGCTGATGTTCTTGCAAACCCGCGCTTTCTGCATCGGCACGATTCATCAAAATGCAGTTGCGGTGCGGCATTCCCCGATACTTGTCCTCAATTTTGTAGACGACAGTATTATGCTGAGAATAGCTGCGTCCCGTCATCAATGCCACAACAATACCCTGTGTTGATTCTGATACTCCAAACTCTTTCGCTTCCGGTAATTTCAGCTTAGGTAAAGGCGTGACAAACATCTTCGCTTTCCCAGACTCTGTAGGAAATTTAGGTTCCGTAAAAATGCGACCGCTGATGGTAAATTCCTCTTTTGTTTCATCAATTGTCGCTATTTTTTCATAGCCCGGAATAGTTTTAGCAATCAATTGCCGAACGTATTTTGTGTCTTGAAGTTGGCGCCAATCAACGGGAAAATCGCCGTGAATTCGGCTGGCTAATTCTGTTAAAAAATGCACTTCAGAAATCAAATCCGAATTCTGGAGATGAGTTTCGCCCTCATCATTTAAACGCACAAAATTATTCCCGGCTTCCACCGTTGTTTTGTGGGGATTTTCAAAGCGATTCAGCACGGGAATCACAATGGTATTGTGTTTTGCCAAGCCGTGAAAATGCCCTAAATTCGGTTTAGTTGCGAGGTATATAACGGTTTCAACATTGCTTAAAGCCTGTTTTGCCTGAGTTGAATCTGGATTCGCCCCATATAAGTTGCCGCCCAGACATATCAGCGTATCGACTTTGCCTGCATCTGCTGCTTCAATGAGCGATCGAGTGTCGTAGCCCTTAACAGGACTGAGGGGACGATTCAATAACTTTTCTAAAGCTTGTTGAATTTCTTTTTTCAGCTTCACAGTGACGCCCATAGAGCCGAATCCTTGGACGTTTGAGTGTCCTCTGACGGGCATTAATCCCGCCCCTTCTTTGCCGACATTTCCTGTCATTAACGCAGTATTGGCAATGCTGAAAACGTTATCTACACCGTTATCGTGTTGGGTAATTCCCATCGCCCAACCAAAGACTACTCGCTGGGACGTGCCGATAATTCTAGCTGCCGCTTCTATTTCTGCTTGGGAAACTCCGCAGGTTTTAGTAATAGTTTCCCAAGAGGTTTCGCGGGCGTGCTGTACGACTGCTTCCCAGCCTTCTGTATGAGCTTGCAAGTAGTTTTCTTCCAGCAATCCTTGTTCGATTACAGATTTTTGAATGCCCACAAATAGGGCTGTGTCGCTACCGGGAATTGGCTGCAAGTACAGCGAGGAAATATCGGAACCGGGGATGAGCGATTTGACGGGAAATGCCGGAGAACCAAACTTGACTAACCCGATTTCCATCACCGGATTAATTACAATTATTTTACCACCTTTTTCGCGAATTTTAATCAATTCGTTCATCAAACGGGGATGGTTGTAGGAAGAATTGCTGCCCGCTAGCACGACGCAATCTGCTTCCTTCAAGTTTTCTAGACTCACTAACGAGGTGCGGGTGGCAAACATTTCGCTTAACCCGATTGTCGAGGGAGCGTGGCAGAGATCGGAACAATCTGCTAAGTTATTGGAACCCATCGCCCGCATCATCAATTGCAGCAGAAAAGCGGCTTCGTTGGAAGAGCGACCGGAACTGTAAGATGCCACTCTTTCGGGGGTTTTGCGAAAAGCAGCTTCGGCAATTTGATAAACTTCTTCCCAAGAAATGCGATCGTAATGAGATGAACCAGCCCGCAAAATCATCGGAAAACTCAGCCTTCCCAACCTATCGGCTTCCATTGAAGTTAATTGCTGAAGTTGTGCAATACTCTGCTGTTCAAAAAATTGAGTTGAGATAGCCGGCTTAATTTCAGCGGAGATTGCTTCAACGCTTTTCATGCAGCGCTGAAGTTTTTCCCCCTCTTCATTTGTAAAACCTCCTTTCTGCCCGCCAGTGCCCCAAGAACAGGACAAACAGGCACTTTTGTGCAGCAAAGTTTTCCAAAGTTTCGGCCCTTCCGGGGACAATGTATGTTTGGCCCAATATTCTATTATGGGCAAACCGCCACCTATCTCTGGTGTTTCCTCGTTTGTCTCGTTGAAGGGCGGGATTGGTTGGACATTTTGGGAGTTGACATCCATGTGGTTTACCTTTTGTTTGAATTGCGGATTAGTTGAAGAAAGGCAGCCGGAGCACAAGGCATTCGGCAGAATGAAATTAAAATTTTGAAGGCAACAATTTTGTTGTTTTTCAAAGCTATTTTTTTGAGCGCACTGTACAATACAATTCTGCCACAGACCGACTTACTTCTATTGACTCGGCGGGGCAACCGCCAGAGAAGTTAAATTTATTACTTTAATTTTACCGCAAATTTACAACAGAAAAAAATACTCAACCGATAGATGTTTTAAGAATATCCGGCGGTTTCAACCGCCGGATATTCTTGCAAAAGTCCTTTTAATTAAATTTTCGGGCGGGCTAGAAGCCCACCCCACAAGAAAAAATAATTTTTGTGGGATGGGCTTCTAGCCCGTCCTAGCTTACGGTTTACTTCCTCTTATTTAACGCCTGTTTCCCAAACCCAAGACACAGCAGTCGATCGCCCTCAGCAACATTCGGGTCATTCTGCAAATAATCTCCCAACCACTCGCAACTGCGAGCAATGATATTATTTAGTTCCAAATTCTCCACAGGCAACAGAATTACAGTCCTATCCCTACTAGCAAAACCCAGAGTTTTGCTATCAGCACTAAAACTAACGCTCAACACGCGATCGCTCGATTCTAAAGTCTTAGATAGCAGCGCCTTCTTGCCGTCAAAATCCCACAGCTTAACAGTATTTCCCCCACTCGCCGCCGCAATCAACTTGCCGTCGGGACTAAAACTCACGCTTTCTACAGTATCGCTGTGGTCGAGTTTCTCAGTTAAATTCGCCACCTTTCCATCAAACCCCCACAAGTAAACTTTTTTGTCAGCGCAAGCAGCAGCAATAGTCTTGCCGTCAGGACTGAAACTAACATTTTTAACGCTGTCTTGGTGGTCGAGAGTTTTCAGAACTTTCGCCGACGAACCGTTGAATTGCCACAGGTAAACTCTCTTTTCTCCGGTAATTTCAAAAGCCTTTTTCTTCCCGCTTGCCTTGTCCTCAGCAGCGGTAGCAGTAGCAATAGTTTTGCCGTCGGGACTGAAGCTAACGCTAATTACTGGATTGGTGTGATCGAGTTTGGCAAACAAAGTTGCTTTAGAACCGTTCCAGCGCCAGAGGTACAATTTGCGATCGGCATTGGCGGCGGCAATAATCTTTCCGTCTGGACTAAAACTCACGCTTCTAACAATGCCGCTGTGGCTGAGAGTATCTAACAGTTTGCCGTTTAAACTCCAGACTTTCACTGTTTTATCATCGCTCGCCGAAGCAACAGTTTTATCATCAGGGGAAATACTCACCCAGGTAACAGAATCCTTGTGACCTTCTAAGGTTTTCAATAAACTGCCGTCAGCCCGCCAAAGTCTCACGGTTTTGTCCCCGCTAGCAGAAGCAATTGTTTTGCCATCAGCGCTAAAACTGACTTTGTAAACCCAGTCTTCGTGTCCAGATAAAATCTTATTCAGCGGAGTGCTGTCCGGTTTCCAAATTTTCACTATTTTGTCTTTACTTGCGGAAGCAATAGTGCCGTCCCCGCTGAAACTTACGGCCCTTACGTCGTCTTGATGTCCTCGAAAAGTATTGAGCAAAGTGCCGCTGCGACTCCAAACTTTCACCGTATCGTCTGCACTGCCGGTGACAATTTTTTTGCCGTCGCGACTGAAACTCGCGCTGACAACTTCATCGTTGTGTCCTTTGAGAGTTCTGATTTCCTCACCGTTTCGGTTCCAAATTTTAGCTGTGGTGTCGGCACTTGCTGAGACGAGTTCTCGGCTGTTTGGACTGAACTTAATGCTGTACACAATGTCAGAATGTTTGGTTAATGTTTTGGGATTAATTGTAAATTTCTGGGTTTTACTTTCTCGGTTCCAAAGTTTGACAGTTTTGTCAACACTTGCTGAGGCTATTGTTTGGCCGTCGGGGCTGAAACTGACGCCCAGCACCCAGTCTTTGTGTCCGGTTAAGGTTTGCAGCAATTTTTTGTTCGCAAGGTTCCAGATTTTTACGGTGTTGTCGTGACTGGCGGAAGCTAGGGTTTTGCCGTCGGGACTGAAACTGACGCTGGTGACGATATCGCGGTGGCCGGATAAAATGCCGATGGCACTTTTGTCGTTATCTACTTGCCAAATTCTAATTGTGCGATCGGCACAACCAGTAGCGATCGTTTTCCCATCGGGACTAAAACTAACACTCGTCACGCTATCTGGGTGATTGAAAGTTTTTAATAACTTACCTTCTTTGCTCCACAATTTAACAGTTTTGTCAGCACTTGCCGAAGCAACTAAATTGCCGTCATCGCTGACACTCACATCCAAAACAAACTTGCTGTGCTGCTCGAAACGGTTGCGTTCTTGCACCCCGGAAACTGCTTGTCTGAGTCTTTCAGCAATTTGATTCTTAGTGTCCACAGGCAGGGCTGTACTTTTCTGAGAATCACGGCCGATTTTGATACTATTTCCCAACACTCCTAATTGATTTTTTTCATTAGAAAGCACTAAAGCTTCCGACGCCGAATTTAGGGCATCAGTCCGACTTTTTTCTGCTTCTTGCCGCGCGCTTTCTGCTAGTTTCGCTTGCTCGAATGCCATCGCCGAAACACCTCCGAGTACAAGCACTCCTAGAACCGCCGCCCGCAATTGCCATCTCCGAGTGTGGTAAAGTTGAGCTTCCGCTTCGTGCTGTTTGTCTCGGGCTTGGCGCTGTTTGTCTCTAGCTTCCGACAGCAAAGCGTCTCGCTCTCTGTCTTTGCGAATTTGTTCAATTTCATCTCGGTTAATTTGGTTTTGCTTTCGCAGTTCCTCAAATTCGGCCTTTTTATCTAATTCTTGTTGCTGGCGAATGAAGCTAACTAAATAATCGTGAACGAGCTGATAAAGCTCAGCAGGCAGTTCCGTCCATCGAAAAACTAAACCCGAGCTTACTAACAGTTCTAAGACTAAATCTAATTTGTCAGCTTCGGCAAAGGTTGCTAAATTAGAGGCTAATTCGGCGCGGGTTTTGAGGGGACGGATCTCGTCTTCATCTGTTAGGAAATACAAAACTCGGCGCGCTGCAACCTCATTTTCCGGACCACAATCTTTGATGACCTCTTCAAGAAACCTTTCGACTAATTTTTGTTGCGGATTGTTGCCGAGTTCCTGATATTGAGTTAAAGTTCTAATGTCTTCTTGTTGCAGTTGAGCGCCGACAAGTTGTAGTTCGATCGGGCGGACTTCTCCCAATTCTCCAGCTAAATCTTTGACTAACTCTTCGATCAGCTCCGGTTCTAAGTAAAACTGCGCTCGCTCAGTTAAAGTGCGAATTACCGATCGCGCATCGACCAGCGAAAAATTTCCCAAATAAAACAGAATGTTTTTGCTGAGAATGTCCTCCAAAATATCATTTTTAACGAATCCTGTCTGGTTTTTGGGTCGGGAAAATTCGAGCAAATAGTGCAGGTAATCTTCCCGCAAACACAGGATGACTTTTAAGTATTTGATTTTCAAGCATTGCCGCAAAAAATCAAAAAATATTTGTCTTGCCGCTGGCTCTTTCCACACGAAAAAAAATTCTTCAAATTGGTCAAATATCAGAACAGTCACTAAATGTTCTGAATTTCTTTGCAGCTCCTTGATAATGTTTTCGTATTCGATCGCCTGTTGTTCTATGATTAATTCTACTGGCTGTGACTGCTCATTTTGATCCTCATTATTCCCAGTCGAGCCACTGTGAAATCCCGAAATAAGATTTCCCTCGACTGCACCTGCTTCTACTGGAAAATCTACCGGATCAGTGTCTGGTACTGCTTCGGAAATTTCCGGATCGAATATTTCAGCTTTCCCAGCAGATAACTGTCTGGTCAATTCCCGCGGCCAGTTGTTGTAAACTTGCAGCACTATCGGCAAAACAGTCCGCATTTCTATTTTTTTTTGTTTGAGAGCGGGTACTAATCCTCCCGTGACTATTGAACTTTTGCCAACTCCAGACTGACCGTAAATTACTGTCAGTTTGTCGGGGGTATTGTTCATCCTATATATCAAGCGGTTGAGGTCTTGCTCTCTGCCGGAAGCTGTAATTTCGTCAGCAATAGTAGCCGCGTCGGCAACAGTTTCGGCGACGGAATTAACCGCTTCTCTGTGCGGCTGCAACTTTCCGGCTCCAATAAAAGCTCGGAACCGATACGTGTGCTCCACCGCTCGATAATCTTGCTTAATTTGAAAGGCTTTGAGATATTCTCCCCGCTGAAAATAGAGCGATCGCAGCATTTCTAAAACCCGCAAATACAGTTGCGGGTTGTAGCACGCTTCGGTTTCCGAGCGAGCAAGCTCTAGATGCGCGATCGCCTCCTGCACCTCACCCAACTGACTCTGGGCCTCTGCTAAAATTAACAGATACAAGCCTAGATGCTGCGACTTTACAGGGGTTCCCTGTCCCGTCGCTTCTAAATTTGAGTTGAGAACGTCTAGAGCCACTAAAGCCCATTCTTTCGCCCCTTGCCAGTTCTTCTGCTCTAAGGCTACTCTAGCCAAAAAGCCGTAATCTTGAGCCAAATTAACTGCTGAATTTTCCATATTTTCATGTAACCTCCGAGCTTTGATAGCTAAATTCCAGAGTGCATCCCAATCTTCTAAATGCTGCAATACTTCGCCAAGTTGATTGATGAATATACCAACGGCATCCGACCGTCCCGCCCGTTCTAAAACATTAATACATTCCTGAAAATAATTCTTAGCTTCCGTCCAGTAAGGACGGTTGCCGCTGCGGTGTTTTTCTGCTTGGAAGCGGTAGCAAAGACCGATGTGGAATAGTATAATTCCCTCTAACACCGGTGCTGGGTGAACGGTAAATAACAAATCGCTAAATTCTGTTTTTTGTCCAATAAACGCTACTTGATGCTTCCAAAAACTGAGACTTTTTTGATACAATTCAATAGCCGCAGGGATGCGGTGACAAGCATATTCGTGCCTACCGCGAATAAATTGCAAACTCGCTTCAATAGCTGGTTCTAACCTGATGTTGCAAGTTTGCAAGTCTTGGCTAGCCGACTCTAGTTCACTCAAAGAATTGGCTCCGAGAATGGCAGAATTAGTTAAACGCCAATTGCCACTTTCTAAAATATTAGAAAAAATGCGATCGGCACTTTTGCCCAGGAAATCCACCAAGTCGTCGGGGCCGATCACAAATTCAACAGTGGTCGTCCAAGTCTCGATATCTGTTACTAACCGAATCAGTTTTTTTAATATTTTGTCGGTCACCCACAGCACCACCGGGAAGGGAAAATTATTCCGAAATTCTTCCCTCACGTAGTTGGTAGAAGTCAGCAGTCGATCGATCGCACTTACCGATTCCAATCCAAACACCATTAAAGCTGCCGGGTGGTTGCAGGAAAGTTTGGTTTCTATTGTCGTGTAAAGAGTTTTAACAGATGGCGGGAGGACAATTTCTAGAATCTCGATATCAGACGCCTCCCGCAATTGCCGTACAGTTTCCTCTCTCATCGCGCTGTAATTGCACCGGACCAAAATCAGCGAAAATTGCCCCTGAGACATTCTCAGAGTCCGGGAGAGAGTTTGCAGCGAACTTTTGTTTTGCTGTGCTGCGGTGTCTTGCTGGCAGTGCGAATTAATCATAATTAATATTTGAAAAAGTTTCTCAGAATAGGTACTGTAAACTGCCGAAAAAAGGAAGTTCGGCAACGGATTATTTAACGGATGTAACGGATGTAACGGATGTAACGGATGGAAGTTCGGCAACGGATTATTTAACGGATGTAACGGATGTAACGGATGTCATACCAATTTAATGTGAAGTTGCACATATCTCGATCCCCCTCGCATCCCCCTTCTTAAGGGGGACGAAAGATCGGAATCTTGTCCCCCCCTTATTAAGGGGGGCGCCAGGGTGATCGGATTCTACGGGGCCTCATAAAAAATTGGTATCACGGATGGAAGTTCGGCAACAGATTATTTAACCGATGTCACGGAGGTCACGGATGGAAGGAATCGACCGCAGGGGAAAGTGCAATTAAGAACGTCCTAACCGTTTGGGCGGTTGCTCTAAGTTTACTTTTACCCGTTTTTACGTTTGCAAATTACCGCAAATAATCACATAGTTAAGTTTATTTCTGCCCGTTTGGGCGATTTTATTTCACACGGAACCATCAATTAGTTAAGTTTATTTCTGCCTGCATACTTATTGTTGTAGCGGATCGAATTAAAGCATACCCGAAAAAATACATACTCTGTTATTCGCATATTCTCAGCAAAATCAACCTGATTTTACTGAAATCTTTACGATCGCTCCAATTGTACCCAGCAAAAGAGTCGATCGCCCCAATCCGATTCAGTTATTCGCAGATCCCCGAAATCCGGCAGGCCCGGGTTGACTGGCCCCTCGCCGCACTGAGATAAACTACCGGCGGCGGCTCATCAATTACAGCTTGAAGATTGTTTGTCATAAATTTACTAATCTCCATATCTAAAGTAGCTGTAAAATCAGGTTCATCCCAATCCTCGCTTTCTTCAATGCTGATTGTTGTTGGTGCGACCATATCAAAATCAAGCTCATCGCCCAAATCCGAAACTTTCTTAATGGGATCTATTTTCTGACTGGTATCAGCGGCAACAGCTTGAGTTGTATTGGCCATTAGTAGGATCGGCAGTGCTACTATGGCACTTATTGTTTGTCGCGCCGTGATTTTCCTCATGGTATCCTCCTGATATAAACCAAACTTTGGTGCTGCTATACATTCAACATCCGCCGCTACTTTAGAGCGCTGTGAGTCGATTTTAGATTTTAGATTTTAGATTTAGTCCACAGATGAATCTGAGAGCTTGAACTAGGGTCTAAAATTGTGGGCTACTTACCACTCCTGCGGTTCGCAAGTATCCGTTTTTGAGCAGAGTCATTAATTAATAGTGACTTGTTTTTCCACAGGATATAACCTTATCTGACTCTTCGCGGCAAGTTTGCTTAACGGAGCATATCCGGTCAACTGTTTGCCTTTCTATTTACTACGTGAAAACTCTTAAACAGTCAGGTTTTCCCGTTAAGTAATTCCCCAGGCTTTGCCAATGTTCATCTCAGACTCAAAGCAAAGTGGGTGAGAAGTTCGATCGCACACCAGTTTTCGCACTCCCGCGCTGCCACCAGCAAGCTGATGTGATATACCACAGCCACCGGATATCTGTCAATACTTATATCTTAACATTTCTAAGTTTTTTCATAATTCTCGTTACCAGGAAGAGCCTGGTAATATCAAATCCGTTAGCATCGGAATAGTAAATTCGAGTTCACTGTTGACGGTTGACTGTTGACAGTGAACAGTGAACCGTCAACCGTCAACCGTCAACATGATTCCGGTGTAACCGGAAATGATATAACGCAGCTCGGCGAGGCACAGCCTCCAGCCAAGTCGAGAGGGCTCCTATTTCGTCAAGCCGTGTTCGAGAGCGAAGCGAACCAACTCAGTACGGCTGTTAGTACCCGTCTTGCTAAACAAACGGCTGACGTACTTTTCCACATTGCGGACGCTAGTTTCCAAGCGGCGGGCAATTTCCTTATTCATCAAACCTTGAGCAACCAAATCCAAAACACTTTGTTCTCGCGGAGTCAAATCAATTTTAATCGGCGAAGGACTTTGGGCGATCGAACTCCGCCCGCTCAGCAAAGACTCAATTCTCGCCATTTGGCTTGTCAAAGCAGCAATATCTGGACTTTCAGCATTTTCGCTCGTCTCCTTAGCAGCCGCGCGGCGGGCCAGCAAATTGGTTACTATTGCTACTAATTCGTCGGGATCGAAGGGCTTAGAAAGATAAGCATCGCAGCCTGCTTGATAGCCTTGAATGCGATCGCTCGTCATCCCCTTAGCCGTCAAAAACACCACCGGCAAAGCTTTATAGCGAGGATCTTCCCGCACTTGCTTGAGAAATTGATAACCGTCCACCTGGGGCATCATAATGTCTGAAATCACCAAATCCGGATTAGTCTGCTGCAAGAGTTCCCACCCATCCCGAGCATTACTGGCCACCTCAACCGCGAAATCGCTATCTTCCAAATAAGCTTGTACTGCTTCCCGCAAGCCCGGTTCATCATCTACCAATAATAATCGTGCTGACATAGTTGTTACCCTTACGCTTTACCACTATTTTTAAATTTAGCCGTATTTAACTCTTCTTGTCACTCTATCCCTCGAAGGAAGTTAAAAAATTGTTGTTCAACTCAAGAGCTTTGAGTTAGGTTTTGATCTAACGATTAAAAAGTTCTTAAATCTTTAATTCAAAACTCGAAACTCAAAACTCAAAATTATTGTTGAACCCTTCAACTTAAACTTTTGAACGATCTGTCAAAATTTCATAACCAGTTTCTGTCACCAACACAGTATGCTCAAACTGAGCCGACATAGCATTGTCAACGGTTACAGCAGTCCACTTGTCAGAAAGCGTCCGAGTGTACTTAGAACCGGCATTCAGAATTGGTTCGATCGCCAATGTCATGCCGGCTCGCAATTTCACGTTCGGCATTTCCCGCGTGCGGAAATTGAAAACCGACGGTTCCTCGTGCAAATTTCGCCCGACACCGTGGCCGGTAAACTCCTCAACGATGCTAAAACCGTTGCTTTTGACATGATCTTCGATCGCACCAGCCAGAGCGAGCAAATAGGCTCCCGCCTTCACTTGTTCGATGCCTTTGTAGAGAGCTTCTTCTGCGACTCGGATTAATTTTGCCGATTCGGGAGTCACTTCCACAACTGCGATCGTAATGCAAGAATCGCCGTGAAAACCTTGATAATATGCCCCAGTATCTACCTTGAGAACATCTCCTGCCCGAATTACTTTTTTGGCGCTGGGGATGCCGTGAACAACTTCGTTATTAATGCTAGAGCAAATCGATCCCGTGAAACCGTGATAGCCTTTAAAACTGGGAGTTGCACCCATTTCGCGGATGCGTTTTTCGGCATAAGCATCCAAATCAGCAGTAGTCATTCCCGGTTTTACCATTAGGGAAATTTCTTTGAGCACCGTTGCAACGATTTTCCCTGCCTGTCGCATAATTTCGATTTCGCGTTCCGACTTAATTTCAATGCCTCGACGCTGTTTTTTGACTTGGGGTGCTTGAGTTGGGCTAGAAAGCAGACTGCTAAAAATATTCATCAAAAGTCCTTGAGTCTGAAACCCCGTCCTTACAGGACGGCTTTACATTGAATTGAATCCCCTTGCGGGGTAGGGGGGTATGGTTGCCCCCCCGTGAGGATATGGTTGTCCTCAATCTCCCATTTCTGGGGTAAAGTTAGCTTCGCCAATGTTTAGTGAGCTTGTTAGGCTAGCAGCACTGTTCCAGTGACCTTAGAACTGTTTAACCACTAGCGACAGAGCAAGGGACTAGCTTCGCATCCCAGGGTGTCGTGACTCAAAAAACGTAGTCAGTTAAGACTTAGGCTGGTCAGAATGGCTTGTTAGATTTCTCTTTCAAGCCTCATGCCTTTAGGCTGAGGTTCCTGACGTATTGATTGGCGGGTAATTTTGTACTTTGACGGCAGGTTGAAGCAAAAAAACGGCAAATATCCAGTTTTTTGTGGAAAAACGAATGTCTTGTTCCGAACTGTCGATCGCTTGTCCTTTAAGCTAGCTTAATATTTTTCTCACTAATCGGCACGGGATTGGGGGGTCAACAAAGCGGTTGAAACCGCCGAGTCCGTCTGCTCGGGATTTCCGAGCCTTCCTGTGAGGTTAGCAATTGCGGCAATTAACTTAGTTAGCTCAACTGGTTTAGATAAGTGCATCTGGAAACCAGCTTCCAGCGCTTGCTGCCGCTCTTCCTCTCTGGCGTAGGCCGTCAGGGCGATCGCAGGCATCTTTCCACCCCTGAGCCTTTCCATTTCTCTCACCCGGGCGATCAACTCATAACCGTCTGCTTCCGGCATTCCAATGTCGCTCAGCAGCAGATCCGGCCAATAACTCTCTAGTGCATTTAGAGCCCCGGCCACCGATGCCGCCGATCGCACCATAGCTCCTTCGTCCTCGAGTAAAGCAATCAAAAACTCCCGCGTGTCATCGTCATCATCCACCACCAGCAATTGCAAATTAGCCAGAGTGGGGAGAGTCTCTGTCGCCTCATTGAGCGGCGACCAATCATCCTCTGCACCTCGGGTCTTCCTCTGAGCAATAGGTAGAACCACCGTAAATTTCGCACCCTCGCCCGGATTATTCTCTGCATCCACCTTACCGCCGTGCAGTTCCACCAAGTGACGGACGATCGCCAATCCCAGTCCCAAACCCCCGTAAGACCTAGTTGTGCTGCTATCAGCTTGGCGGAAGCGATCGAAAACATAAGGCAAAAAATCAGGAGCGATACCAATGCCGCTATCAATTATCTGAATTTGAGCCTCATCTCCAACTGACTCTAACCGCACTTCTACTTTACCCTCTTGCGGAGTAAACTTAATCGCATTTGACAGCAAATTCCACACAATTTGCTGCAAGCGATCGAAATCGCCGATCACTTCACCTACATTTGGACTGCACGTTAATTCTAGGACTATTGATTTTTCCTCAGTCAGCGGCTGCAATGAATCTATTGCCAACTTGATCACAGATTCCAACCGAATCGGATGCATATTTAAATTTATTTTTCCCCGCAGAATCCGCGAAACATCTAAAATATCTTCGATGAGTTGAGCTTGAGATTTAGCATTGCGCTCAATTGTTTCTAGGGCTTTATCAATAGTTTCTTGGTCAAATGTTTTGCAGCGAAGCAGCCTAGACCAGCCGAGAATTGCATTTAAAGGAGTACGGAGTTCGTGAGAGAGAATAGCTAGAAATTCATCCTTCATCTGGTTAGCTCTCTCCGCTTCTTGCCGCGCCACTTGTTCGCGGATTAGTCTGCCGCGTTCTTCCTCTGCTTGCTTGCGGTCTGTGACATCTCTAACCGTGCCCACGTGACCGATCAGTTGTCCAAAATCCGAAAACATTGGCGACGACTGCACGTGAATCCACCGCACAGTTTCGCTACCAGCTAATCGAAACTCGTTAGAATATTCCTGGCTTTCTTTAATCCAAGCTAACCAATCTGCTACTACGCGATCGCGATCTTCTGGATGAACTTCCCGCTGCCAAACCTCTGCCAAACTTTCCTCCAAAGTTAACCCGCAAATCGCTTGACAACGCGGGTTGATGTAAGTACAGCGGCCTTCAACGTCAGCTAAGTAAATTCCCAGTGGTGAACAAGCACACAAAGTGCGAAACCGCTCTTCACTTTTCCTTAGTTCACTATTAACCGCAGCTAACTGTGTTGCTTGCTGCTTCACCTCGACTGTTTTTTGGAACAATTCCACAAATACCTGCACCTTCGAGGTCAATATTTCCGGTTCTAAGGGTTTGAACAGGTAATCCACCGCGCCCAGAGAATAACCTTTAAACACGTGGGTGTCATTACTGCTGAATGCTGTGATAAAAATAATCGGAGTCGCTCGCGATCGATCTCTAGAGCGAATCAATGTTGCTGTCTCAAATCCATCCATTCCCGGCATCTGCACATCAAGCAAAATTACCGCAAAATCTTCATTAAGCAGACATCTCAGAGCCTCCGCGCCCGAATTAGCTTGTACTAGATGATAAGAGGGGCTGTTGAGGATAGCTTCTAGAGCTACCAAATTTTCTGGGCGATCGTCAACTAAAAGGACATTTACTCGATGGGGGGACTGCAGATTCATAATTTTTTTAATCTTTAATTCTTACTTAGCAAATTGACTAAACAGGGAGCGATTTTAGAGAGGGGTAAAATCCAGTCTACTTCAACATTTGCGATCGCCGACGCTGGCATGGCCGGGCATAGAGCTGAAGCCGGTTCCTCCACAAATGTCAATCCTCCCTCAGCTTTAATTTTTGCCAGCCCTTTACTGCCATCCGAATTAGCTCCCGTTAAAATTATGCCGATAACTTTCTCCCCAAAGGCATCCGCAGCAGACTCAAACAGCACATCGATTGAGGGCCGCGCGTAGCTGACAGGAGCCTCAGTTGATAGTGCAAATTTAGGAGTTCCGCGATTGGGGATTGGGGATTTTGAATTGTGGATTGGCTCCGCTGCCACGCTCCCCCCTTCTGTAAAGTCGTTTTCATACAGGCTAAACTCCTCGTCAGAGGGCGATTCTATTAGCAAGTGATAGTCAGCAGGAGCCAAGTAAACCCGTCCAGGTACGATCTCCTCTTTGTCTTGGGCCTCTGTGATTTGGAGAGAGCTTTGCTTTTGTAAAAAATAAGTCAGCCTATTCTGAGAACTCTTATGGCGGTGTTGGACAATAACTACAGGCAAAGGAAAGCTTTGTGGCAAATTTGCCAGCAGCACAGTCAGAGCCTCTAGCCCTCCCAAAGACGTGCCAACAACCACTATTTCAAAATTTTTTTTATTTAACTCTTCGGTAGATTTTCTCACTACTTTCAATTGGTTCATAGTATTTTTCATAAGGTGTAAAAGTCATAGACTCCTGATGTCCTAGTCCCAAAACTCCAAACATTGTTAGGCTCTCATAAAAAAGCTTGTGTACCCGCTCTTGGAGGTGTGAGTTAAAATAAATCATCACATTACGGCATAAAATAACATTAAACTCATTAAAAGAATTATCCGTTGCTAGGTTGTGGTGAGCAAAGACAATATTATCTTTAAGTGAAGAGCGAAAAATCGCATTTTCATAAGCAGCAGTGTAATACTCAGAAAACGCTTTCTTGCCCCCCGCTTGGTGGTAGAGTTGCGTATATTCTTTCATTTGTTTCAGCGGGTATATCCCTGTTTTGGCTGTTTTCAAAACTAATTCATTCATGTCCGTAGCGTAAATCCGACAACGGTCATACAGTCCTTCTTCTTGCAGCAAGATTGCCATAGAATAGACTTCTTCTCCCGTTGAACATCCAGCGTGCCAAATCCGAATAAAAGGATAAGTACGCAGTAGCGGCACCACTTTATTTCTGAAACTATTGTAAAAGCTGGGATCGCGAAACATCGCCGTTACATTGACAGAAATGTCCAGCAGTAAACGGTCTAGGTAAGCAGGATTGTGAAGTACCTTTTCCTGAAGTGCAGAGACAGTAGTGAGTCGTTCCGAGCGAATAGTGTTCCAAATACGGCGCTTGAGAGAGGCAAGAGCATAATTGCGAAAATCAAATCCGTAATAGCGAAACATTCCCTCTAGTAGGAGTTGAATTTCGATTGTTTCAAGTTCATGGCTTTCGGGCATTTTTAATGACTAATTAGTTATTGGGCATTGTTGACTGTTGACTGTTGACTGTTGACTGTTGACTGTTGACTGTTGACTGTTGACTGTTGACTGTTGACTGCTGACTGCTGACTGTTGACTGTTGACTGTTGACAACTAATAACTAACAACTGCCAACAGTCAACTGCCAACTGACAACTGACTTCCATTATCGATAAAGCCAGACACGCAGCAGCGAGAGCAACTGTTCCGTATCAACAGGTTTGGTAATGTAGTCAGACGCACCAGCTTCGATACATTTTTCCCGATCGCCCTTCATAGCTTTCGCAGTAAGAGCAATCATTGGCAACGAAGCAAATTGAGGCATATTACGAATTGCTTCCATTGTTTCGTAACCGTCCATCTCTGGCATCATCACGTCCATCAACACAATATTTATGTCAGGCGTATTTTGCAATTTAGCAATGCCCTCTCTCCCATTCTCAGCATACTCAATCTTCATTTTATGGCGCTCCAGCATACTCGTGAGGGCGAAAATATTCCGCATATCGTCGTCAACAATCAAGACTGTTTTGCCCGCGAGCGTCGAATCTGTTTGATACAGTTGCTCTAGCATTTGGCGCTTTGGTTCCGGCAAATTTGCTTGGACTCGGTGCAAAAACAAAGCTGTTTCATCTAACAAACGTTCCGGCGATCGCACATCTTTAACAATGATTGTTTCCGCCATGCGCTTGAGTTGAGTTTCTTCGGATCTTGTCAACTCTTTGCCCGTATAAATAATAATCGGCAGACTTTTCAAAGTAGCCTCTTGCTTGATCCGATCGATCAGTTCAAAACCAGTCATATCTGGTAGTCCCAAATCGAGTACAACGCAGTCAAAATGCCCCGATTTCAAAATTGCTAGCGCCTCTGCACCACTCCCCACAGCCGTTGTAGAAACATCGTGATTGCCGATTAAATCCACAATGCTCAGACGCTGTGTTTCGTCGTCTTCCACGACTAGCAAATTCTTCACTGGCCGCTCCACAAACCCCTTAATATCAGTCAAAGCTTTGCTCAATGCTTCGCGACTGACTGGCTTTTGTAAGTAGGCGATCGCCCCTAACTGCAAACTGCGCTGCCGCCCTTCTTCAACTGATACAATGTGAACCGGAATGTGGCGCGTAGTTGGGTCGTGCTTCAAGCGATCGAGCACTGTCCAGCCATCCATCACAGGCAAATTTAGATCCAGCATAATCGCAGTTGGCTTGAACTCTCGCGCCATCGCCAAACCGATATCGCTCCGCAAAGCCACCAAACCTTTAAAACCCTGTTCCTGCGCCATATCCAACAGAATTCGAGCGAAGTTTACATCATCTTCAATAATCAAAAGCACGCGATCGTCACTCTCAATATTTTCTCGATCATCAGAGATTAAAGGTGAGGGGTAAGGCGCGATCGGCAAGTGGAAATTCGGCAAAGGAAGTGCGGGAGAATTAGCAGAGGGTAATTGAGGCGTTTGCTTGCCCGTTCCCGAGCCCGTATCAGTGATTATTATTCGCGATTCTTGGTAAGTTTGTGGCAGATAAAGCGTGAACCTACTACCCTCACCAGGGCTACTTGTCAATTTAATTTCTCCGCCTAGCAAATTAGCGATTTCTCTACTAATTGACAAACCCAAACCCGTGCCCCCGTATTTGCGGCTAGTGCTACCATCTGCTTGTTGGAAAGCCTCAAAAATAACCCTGTGTTTTTCAGCAGAAATCCCAATCCCGGTATCGCTAACTGAGAAAGCCAAAACAGTAGGGGAACTCCTTAAACTTTCTATCTCTAAACTCCACCCTTCCCGCGCTACTTCGGCACGCAATTTCACCTCACCTCGCTCTGTAAACTTAAACGCATTAGAGAGGAGATTCTTCAAAACTTGTTGCAGCCTTTTAGCATCAGTATAGAGGCCTTTTGGCAACCCAGCCTCAAGCTCTATTTTAAAACTCAACTTCTTATCCTGGGCGATTTGGCGGAAAGTCCGATCCAAATGATCTCGCAAGTCCGTAAACAACACTTGCTCAATTTCCACCGACATCGTGCCCGATTCAATCTTAGCGAGATCCAAGATGTCATTAATCAGCCCCAGCAAATCATTTCCCGCCGAGTAAATTGTGCGCGTGTATTCAACTTGCTTCTGAGTCAAATTGCCTTCAGTATTGTCAGAAAGCAATCGAGCCAGAATCAACAGCGAATTTAGCGGAGTTCGCAACTCGTGAGACATATTTGCCAGAAACTCCGACTTATACTTAGAAGTTAGAGCCAATTGTTCGGCTCTTTCTTCCAACAACCCCCTCGCCTGTTCGATATCTCGGTTTTTCCGCTCAACTTCCTTATTTTGCAGCGCTAGCAATTCAGCTTGTTCTTCTAGTTCTTCATTCGTTTGTTGCAACTCTTCCTGCTGACTCTTCAACAGTTCCTCAGATGCGCGGAGTGACTGCGCTTGTTGTTCAAGACGCTTGTTAGTTTCCGTTAGTTCTTTTTGCTGAGTTTGTAACTCTTCTGCCAAAGACTGTGACTGTTTCAGCAACTCTTCCGTCCGCATACTAGCCGCAATTGTATTTAAGACAATGGCGATACTTTCTGTAAGTTGGTCGAGGAATGTCAAGTGTATTTCGCTGAAGCGGCGGAACGAAGCTAACTCGATTACTGCCGTTACTTGTCCCTCAAATAGTACGGGTAAAACCACCACATTCAGCGGCGTAGATTCTCCCAGTCCAGAGCAAATTTTAACGTAGTTTTCTGGCACTTCTGTCAACAGTATGCGTTCCTTTTCCAGGGCGCACTGTCCTACCAAACCTTCGCCTAAATTAAATCTATTGCCCAGATGCTTCCGTTCGCGGTATGCGTAGGTACTTAACAGTTTGAGAAACGGATCGTGTTCGACAGCTTCCATCATAAAGAAGACGCCATGCTGAGCAGACACCAGCGGCGTCAATTCTGAGAGAATTAGTTTAGAAACAGTTTCTAAATCCCGCTGACCTTGTAGCATTCTAGTGAACTTAGCAAGGTTTGTTTTCAGCCAATCTTGCTCAGTATTTTTCTGCGTAGTCTCCCGGAGATTGGCGATCATCTGGTTAATGTTGTCCTTAACAATGGCAACTTCTCCTTCCGTGGCGACGGAAATTGACCTCGTTAAATCGCCTCTGGTAACAGCAATTGCCACTTCGGCGATCGCCCGCAACTGAGTAGTCAAATTCGCCGCCAATTCATTCACATTATCCGTCAAATCTCGCCACGTCCCCGCCGCGCCCGGAACCTTGGCCTGGCCGCCCAATTTCCCTTCAATTCCCACCTCCCGCGCCACGGTAGTAACTTGATCGGCAAACGTCGCCAGCGTATCAATCATCTCGTTAATCGTATCTGCCAGAGTCGCAATTTCTCCCTTAGCTTCCAGCATTAATTTGCGCTTCAAATCGCCATTCGCCACCGCCGTCACAACCTTAGCAATACCCCGCACTTGCGCTGTCAAATTCCCCGCCATCGAGTTTACGTTGTCGGTTAAATCTTTCCAAGTTCCCGCAACTCCTTTCACCTCAGCTTGACCGCCCAATTTACCCTCAGTTCCCACCTCCCGCGCCACCCGCGTTACCTCAGAAGCGAAGGAATTAAGCTGATCCACCATCACGTTAATAGTGTCTTTCAACTCCAGAATTTCGCCTTTAACATCCACGGTGATTTTCTTAGACAAATCGCCATTTGCCACCGCTTTCGTCACTTCCGCAATATTCCGCACCTGCGCCGTCAAATTCCCCGCCATCAAGTTTACGTTGTCGGTTAAATCTTTCCAAGTTCCCCCTACACCCCGCACGTAAGCTTGCACACCTAATTTACCTTCCGTTCCCACTTCCCTAGCAACTCTGGTTACTTCTGATGCGAAGGAACTCAACTGATCCACCATGATGTTAATCGTGTTTTTCAGTTCGAGAATTTCACCTTTTACATCTACTGTAATTTTCTTCGACAAGTCGCCATTTGCCACCGCCGTTGTCACTTCGGCAATGTTACGCACTTGTGCTGTTAAATTCCCCGCCATCGAGTTAACTGAATCCGTTAAATCTTTCCAAGTTCCAGCAACTCCTTTAACTTCTGCTTGCACCCCTAATTTCCCTTCGGTTCCCACTTCCCTAGCCACCCTGGTTACTTCCGAAGCAAAGGAATTTAACTGATCCACCATCGTGTTGACGGTGTTCTTCAGTTCAAGAATTTCACCTTTTACATCGACGGTAATTTTCTTAGATAAGTCGCCATTTGCCACAGCAGTCGTAACAGCCGCAATATTCCGTACTTGCTCTGTCAAACTACCCGCCATAAAATTAACTGAATCCGTTAAATCCTTCCAAGTTCCTGCTACGCCTCGGACATCCGCTTGACCGCCGAGTTTACCTTCGGAACCCACTTCTCTCGCCACCCGCGTTACTTCCGAAGCGAAGGAATTAAGCTGATCCACCATCACGTTAATGGTGTTTTTCAGTTCTAAAATTTCTCCTTTAACCTGTACCGTAATTTTTTTAGATAAGTCACCGTTAGCAACAGCCGTCGTCACCTCAGCAATGTTGCGGACTTGTGCTGTTAAATTTCCGGCCATTGAGTTAACTGAATCCGTTAAATCTTTCCAGGTTCCTGCTACTTCCTGCACTTCAGCTTGTACGCCTAATTTTCCTTCATTTCCCACTTCCCTAGCAACCCTGGTTACTTCAGATGCGAAGGAATTTAACTGGTCAACCATCGTGTTGACGGTATTTTTGAGTTCGAGAATTTCCCCTTTAACATCTACGGTAATTTTCTTAGATAAATCGCCCTTGGCCACAGCGGTTGTCACTTCAGCGATGTTCCGCACTTGTGCTGTCAAACTGCCTGCCATGAAGTTAACGCTATCCGTTAAATCCTTCCAAGTTCCGGCAACTCCTTTAACTTCTGCTTGACCGCCGAGTTTGCCTTCGGAACCCACTTCTCTCGCCACCCGCGTTACTTCAGATGCGAAGGAATTTAACTGATCCACCATGATGTTAATAGTGTTTTTTAACTCCAGAATTTCACCTTTAACATCTACAGTAATTTTTTTAGATAAGTCACCATTTGCCACAGCAGTCGTCACGTCGGCAATGTTCCGCACTTGTGCGGTAAGATTGCCGGCCATCGAGTTAACTGAATCCGTTAAATCTTTCCAGGTTCCTGCAACTCCCCGCACTTCAGCTTGCACGCCTAATTTGCCTTCGGTTCCCACTTCTCTCGCCACCCGCGTTACTTCAGATGCGAAGGAACTCAACTGATCCACCATGATATTAATCGTGTTTTTCAGTTCGAGAATTTCACCTTTTACATCTACTGTAATTTTTTTTGACAAGTCGCCATTTGCCACCGCCGTTGTCACTTCGGCAATGTTACGCACTTGTGCTGTTAAATTCCCCGCCATCGAGTTAACTGAATCCGTTAAATCTTTCCAGGTTCCCGCAACTCCTTTAACTTCAGCTTGCACGCCTAATTTCCCTTCGGTTCCCACTTCCCTAGCAACCCGCGTTACTTCCGACGCAAAGGAGCTCAATTGGTCTACCATTGTGTTGACAATTTGCGCTGTTTGGAGGAATTCTCCTTTGAGGGGTCTGTCTTCTATTTCTAAGGCGATAGTTTGCGATAAATCCCCTTTTGCTACGGCCCGAATTACTCTGGCGGTTTCAGAGGTTGGTTGCACTAAATCTGTAATTAGGGTATTGACAGAGTTTACGCTAGCTGCCCATGACCCCTCGGCGCTGCCAATGGTTGCCCGCTGGGCGATTTTGCCTTCTTTACCGACAACTGTGCCGATCCGCTCGAGTTCGGCCGCCATTCTCTCATTGAGATCGATAATGTCGTTAAGTTCGTCAGCAATTTTCCCCGCTAGACCGGTCTGGTCTATGGGCATCCGAACTGAAAAGTCCCCTTTTTTGACTGCCACTAAGGTTCTAAGTAACTGTTTGGCATAATTATTGGAATTGGGGCTGGTTATCTGTGCAGTTGACATGACCGTTACCTTTGACGAGTTTGAAGGGGAAGGGGGGAATATTTTTGAGATTATTGATATTATCCAACTAAAGCAGTGTCTGATTGCTTCTGTCGAAAGATGGATGACAAATTGCTGTTTATCAGCTATTTTGTTATTCGTTATTTTATACTGGTTCGCAGGCTCTTCTTGGTAACCAGTTAATTGTCGGGTGTCAGGAACAAGCCCGAAAGCCTGTTCCACCCAGTTCTACAAAGAGTGAATTTTATTGTAGGGCGGGCATCCTGCCCGCCCTACAGATTACCAACTGCGATTATTTCCAATTTTGCCACGAACTATTGAAAATAGAAGTACCCGGAAAAGCGATCGGATTGGCATTTTGTTGCAACCGCAACTGCAACACTTCCAAGTTCGGCTCCCGGGACGGCAATTCGTCCACTAATTCATAAGGTAGAATCCCTTTTTCCAAGGAAAAAGCAGCCGTAACTCCCGCCGCTGCACCGGCAGACCATTCAAAAGAATGCACTCGATAAGCAGCCGCCGCTGTGTGGCTAACAGCAATACTTTTACCCGCTACTAACATATTGTCAATTTTTTGAGGAATCATTGCCCGCAGCGGAATTTGGAAGGGGTAAGCTTGCCCTTGAGCTTTGCGAGTGCCTTCGCGTTCGGTATTTCCCGGTGCTTCCGGCGGACTGTTGGTCATGCAGGGGTGAAAGTCGATCGCATAATGACCGATACCCACAGAATCAGGATAAATCGTAGCGCGCGATCGCGATTTTGTATCCTCAACAGATTGACTTCCCACAGCCAAAGCCGGCGCATTCAAACCACCCACAGCCAACCACAAATTGCGATACTCTTCCTCCGACAAATTCTGGCGGTAAAAATCAGCCGTAAAGTCCGTGCGAGACATATCAACTTCCCACACAGTAAAACCTTGAGGCTGATTGAAACTCTGCCGCCCAATAATGCGCCGGCCCTCCCGCATATAAGGATATTTAGAAAGTCCGTGCACCGTCCCCATCGGCGAATCCAACCCGCTCAAAAAACGATTGTTTGGATTAGGCTTTTTGACTCCCTCTCCTAGCTGCGAGTCAGTAGTTCCTGTTACCAGCCAGTAGAAAAATCCTTTGGCATTTTCCTCTCCCTTTCGCAAAGTTTCCGTTCGCAAACCGCCCATCCATCCCCCCGGTTGCAGTTGACCTGCTTCTTCCAACTGCTCGCGAGAATAAATTAAATTATCCTGGGCAGCACCGGGACGATAATCATTGCCCCAAGTCCAGTTTTGCATGGAAATATCCCCGGGATAAATCGGGAATTGCTTCGGGTCTGAAGGTCGCTTTTCATCCGGTCTCATGCTCCTGATTTGGCGGTAGGTGAAAACTAAGGGAAAGCTCGCCAATCTCTGCAATTCGTAGCTGTAGTAAGGAGCGTATTGTTGATAAAAAGACGGCACTTGATGCTGCTGCGGTTCCTTCGTTGCTTGCATCGCAAAGGTGTAGGTAAAACCTTGAGTGCAGTAAGCGTCGCCGGTTGGGCTGGGGGAGGAAGGTTCGAGAGGAGAACGCGGGTCAATTCCGAGGCGGTAAGGAACATCCGCAAGTCCGATCAATTCGCCTGTTTCGGTGGCATCTACAACGTACCAATCAGCAGGTTGAGGTTTTGAATTTGACTGGTTAGGTGGTTTGGGAATAAACTGAATAATAGTTTTGTTAAATCGCGGCGAATTTTCGTAGCGATAGGCATCTTCGATAGTTTGAGAAAGAGTTTCGGTGTTGACTGGTGGCGTGTTGGCGGCGGGTTTGTGTTGAATGGCGATCGCACTTTTAATTTGTTGGCCCCCAACCGCATTGCCGGCCACAGCAGGAGTAATTGCTAGTTCTTTAATAACCGTATTGGGAAACCATTTCAGCGTGCCTTTGCCTTTTCTAGCGGCATCCTGCAAGATGTTAAATAGAATTTTGTGACCGTCGTAGGGCATGAAACACGAATAGCTAACCCAACAGCCTCCGGGATTTAGCCGGCCGTAATGTTCCTCGATCCGCCCCCGCAATTCGAGGTAGCCGCGGGGGTAAAATAAGAGCGATCGCTGAGTCTCTCTTTCATCGAGTGCGGAAGTTCCCTGGGAGGAAATTTGACCGCCTACCCAGTCAGTAATTTCAGTAAGGCAAACTGTGCGCCCCGCCAGCAAACCTTCGTAAGCGGTAGCAGCGCCTGCGAGCCCGCCGCCTGCTACTAGAATGTCGCAAGTTTCAGCAGTGTCGGGATTGCGGGGGGGTGCGGCAAATACTGGCGAAATGCTCCCTATCGCGGAAATTATGCCGAGGGTGAGGCTAAGGATCGATCGACCTTTGAGCAAAAATAGATAGTGTCGAAGTTTCATCGGAGATTGTGGAATTAATTTTGACATAGCGCGAAAAACACTCATGCCATCTAAATGTTTATTTTGCAGTATACTGGTATTTCGCGGTGTTGTCAGGGAAAACTTTTTTAGAGAAGAGGCATTAATACCAGCAACAACTATTGAACAGTCGGCTCTACCTTATGCTCAAAATCGTCAAATTTTTTAGGTCATTGATTCCTTTTGAGAGTTTAACAATTACCACCAGTTTAACTTTTTCGGAGGTTTTACGCAGGTTGGACGAAGTTGTTACTCCTCCCAAAGTTGTTAGAATAATTATACCCTTTGGGCCGCCACCTGCGAAACCCTATGAAGGAACGATTTCTGGCAAAACCTTCACAATCAATCGCATCATTATCGGTCGAAATTTATTGTTCCCAATTATACAAGGAGAAATACATACTCAACAGTTCGGTTGTTCCATCAAAATTAGGATGAGTTTACATAAAATAGTTATAGGAATTTTGATTCTTTGGCTGTGGACGACTGGCAGTATTGGAATGTTTGCTTTATTTGCTTGGTTAGTCGAACCCTCCGTGGGAGCAATATTTTTACCCATTTTAGGAATGTTTATTTTTGGCTGGCTTTTATGCTTGATTCCTTTTAAAAGAGAAGCAAAAGCAGCTACAAAGTTTTTGTCTATTCTCTTAACCTAAAGTAATTTGTAACAGCAAGATTTTAGCTGTTTTATTAAAAACAATTTAGGTTCATCGGTCGTCAGCGGCGGTAAAAAAACTCCAAATTTATGCGTCAAAACCAACTCAAACAAAAAATTAAACAAGGGGAAACCGTCCTCGGTTTATTTATGAACTGCGCTTATCCCGCATTCATGGAAATATGCGGTCACGCTGGATTCGATTTCGCCGTTATCGATATGGAACACGGCCCCCTGAACCCGCTTGCTGCTGAAGATTTGTGTCGCGCCGCCGACTGCACTGGAATTGCACCGATTATTCGCGTCCGCAAAAACGACGGGCCGCAAATTCAACGAGCTCTTGACATCGGCAGTGCAGGCGTTCAAGTACCTCAAATTGAAAGCAAAATCGATGCCGAAACCGCTGTCAAAAGCGCTAAATACAGTCCTCTGGGCACGCGAGGCCTTTCCTTCGCTACGCGGGCGGGACTTTACACCGCCGCAGGTACAAATATCACCGACAAACTCAACGAAGAATCGTTGGTTGTGATTCATGTCGAAGGCAAAGGCGGCATCGACAACCTGGAAGAAATAGTGACTGTCCCAGAGGTGGACGTGATTTTTCTAGGGCCTTACGATCTGTCACAGTCGATCGGCATTCCCGGCCAAGTCCGCGATCCCCGAGTCATCGACATGATGCAGGAGGCAGTGCAAACCATCCGCAAAGCAGGCAAAGCCGCGGGTACTTTTGCTGACAACCCCGAAATCGCCCAGGAGTGGATTGATGCTGGCGTTCAGTACGTCACACTTGGGGTCGATGTTGCCGTTTTCCTGCGCGCCTGTCAGTCGCTGGTGAAAGCGGTCAATCGATTTTAGATTTTAGATTTTGGATTTTGGATTAAAAAAAGAACAAGCCCCCGGATTCATCTTGCAAGCTTTACGATATCTTTGCAATTTTTGTAGTGTCTTTTACGACACATACAAAAAACCTGCGCTAGAGTAGAAGCATACACCTCCTCAAGGCTAAATTAGAGAGGGGAGCAAGGCTTCATGGAGAAAAATATATGAAAACGGTATTAGAATCCATTCATTTGGATTATGCTTTCATGTTTACTTTCAAAAAAGTAAACTCGATTAAGCTAGAAGGTTTCAAGGAATTTTTTGACGATATGCCTGTCGATCCGTATGTGAAAGGTAAGTATCGTTCGAGGAGATTGTCGCGGTTTACAGTCAACGGAGATGAGTTAGTTAAGTTACCTCACGGCTATTTGTTTCAAAGCAAAACATACAATCCGCTAGTGGGTGATATCAGGCGGGAATTTGCCGAATTGGACGATCGGCTAATCGCCCTCGATAATTTCAAACAGATGATTTTTGCTTTTTTCGATTCCTGCAAAATTCACCCGGAAGCTGAAATCGGCATCCATCAAATCAGGACAACTTGTTCGCCGCACAATTTCGGCAACCCCGCACCGGAAGGCATTCACCAAGACGGTACTGACTTTATTGGGATTTTCTCGGTTGACAGAACTAATATTGTAGGCGGGGAAACGCATTTGTACTTGGCTAAAAAAGAGAAGCCTGTTTTTAATAAAGTTCTGCAGCCAGGGGAATTGCTGTTAGTTAACGACCACGAGTTTTTCCACTTTACGACGCCGATTAAACCGGAATCTGAAGGGGTGGGAACCAGGGATGTGTTTGTGCTGACTTCTCCGAGTTTGCTTTGCGATTGAGGATACAGTCTTGGACACATAACCTAATGAAGTAGGGTGCGTACTCCGCACCTTACTTCGATTACCGATTACTGCATCTCACAGAGCACCTTTTGGTTTCGCCCCCACCCATCTCGATCGTGGTTAATGCTTGGGAAAATCGATTCCTGAAATGGATATTCCTTCCATCTTCTGCACATATCGTCCTTGAGCAGCTACACATTCTGCCATTTTTTTAGCTTGTATGGGTTGACTCCTTGGATCGGGCGAGGTACCTCTATACTCCCATGTACCGCGAATGTCGCCAGAGAATGCTTTTCCATTGTTTTTTAATACTAGCTCTTTGCCAGTTGCATCAATATAGAATTTCCCATTTTCCAAAGACACGCTGCTAATTGTGATAGATTCGATTCCTTTGTAGGGATTTGCAGGGCCATCGACGATCTTGATGCAGATTCTATTGTTTTGATGTGCAATCTCTCTACGGGAGTTATTGAACATTGTTCCTTGAGCGTAGTAAGTTCCTGTGGGGAGAATTGTAGAGCCCTGTTGATTACTTTGAGCAGAGGACAATGATGAGATTGACAGAAGGATAGAACTAACAATTAGTGTTTCGATCGCCAAAAATTTCATTTGCAACAAAACTCCATTAAAATTATTTTTTCAGATTCTACACGATCGCAGTTGCTCTATAAACTTCTTTAGAGTTCTTGCAAAAGTCAAATTTACCCCCCGCCAGTCCCCCCATATCTGGCTATAGATATAGTAACTATAACAAGCCGTATAAATCTCCTCTGAAGACCAAGGGCGAGATCCCTTCACTCTGTTCTGCCTGCTTTTGGAGGATGCTGTGATCGCCCTCCTCACCTAAATATTTATTTATACTTTTTTTAAGAAATGTAAAAATAAATATTTTTTTATTGGGAATTTAAATTTTCCTTAAAGTGCAGGCTAGTCTTTATATTAGAGGGTACATCTACTTACAAATTGATAATTGCTAAAAAAAATGTGTATTAATTATTAAAATAGGCTGCAAAGATGATTAACTTAGCTGGCTACGAGATTACCAACCAAATACATGAAAGTAACAATTCTTTAGTTTACCGAGGATTGAGAAAGCAAGACAACCAACGGGTAATTCTCAAATTCCTCAAGCAAGATTATCCGATGCCAGCTTCGTTAGTCAGATACAAGCAGGAATACGAAATTACACGCAATCTCAACCTAGAAAGTGTACCTAAAACCTACAG
>NZ_JAUBUG010000190.1:0-1325 GCF_036705345.1 Microcoleus sp. B3-D2 | reverse complement strand
GTTACATTATCCGATATGAGGAATTGGTTTACTCACTGCTGTTATTGTACCTCATCTATCTGAGAAACGCTATAATTGCAATTGTTACTGCTGTAATTGCGCCGATAACGGCGGTGGGAGGGGGAAGGAGATTTCCCAGAAAATAAGCTGCGCAATATCCTGAAGATAATGAAGCAAGGTATAAATGCTATGAATGCTATGAATAACAACCCAAGTAAGCCATAGATTAGATTCGATGAATCTTCACCTGTGGATGTACTATTACTAATAACTGGCGATTGACTAGGTATTGGTGACGGTTTCACCCCTTGAGATGGTACGATTGGAGCCAAAGGCAGTGTGGTTTGAGATTGAGCATTTACCGTCGGAGTTTGTAAAACATTTACTAACGCCTTTGTCCCGGCTAATGTGCCCCCGTCAAAGTCCTGCTGTTTAAATCGGGGCGTAATTTCGGTTTCAATAATGCCTACTGCTCTAGCATCCGGCACAATGCTTTGAATGCTCGAACCTGTTTCAATTTGAACGCGGCGTTCCCCCGAACAAATCAATAATAACACTCCGTTATTTTTACCTTTTTTACCAATCCCCCAAAAGTTAAATAATTTTGTAGCAAATGCTTTGGGTGTCGCCGATGGCTTAGTATCAGGCACTGTCACAACAGCGATTTCTGAGTTGTTTTTTGCCTCTCAATCCGAAATCATTTGATTTAGCGGAGTTTCCATCCTGTCGCTGAGAATGTTTGCATTGTCCGTTACCCAAGTGTTATTTACTTGACGGGTATTAGGTACTTCTTGTACTGTTATAGCTTGGCTCGTTAGGGGAAATGCCATGGCCGAAAAGCACAGCAAACTGCTCCAGATTATTTGTTTGTTGCTAAATTGTAACTGCATCGCTTCAGTCTCCTGAATAACGGCTAATCTGAAATTGACCTCTATCGCTCCGCATAATTACAATTAAATAACCAGATCACTGTCATGTCAATTCATATTATTCAGACGTTGAATTCATAAAAATCATAATTTTAGCTTCCTAAGCACTTTACATTTACACAGAGAGTGATGAACTTTCATTTAAACTCTCTATTAGACTTGCCTGCAGTAAATGTAAAAAATTGTACTCTACTTGATATAAAAATTTTATTGCCACTCAGTATTCAAGCTGCGGAAATAGTTCGTAATTACGGAATGACTAGATTCAAATCGACCTATATTAGGCATAAACTTGCCTGTTTTTGGTGGTTATGTTTATTTATAGCAACCGCCAGGGCGGTTAGGACGATACGTGCAGAACATACTCCATCGCATCGCGTAGACAATCAAACTGAG
>NZ_JAUBUG010000071.1:0-34944 GCF_036705345.1 Microcoleus sp. B3-D2 | reverse complement strand
ATGAGTCTTGGCTTGCCTCACGAAATTTCTCCCAATCACTAATTTTATGACCGTTACCGTTTGGCTTATTAGGTAATGCTAAAAAGTCTCCTGTTTCGGTTTGTCGCTTCAACCATAAGCCGATTGTGTTGCAACTGATATTAAACAGTATACTCGCTTCACTAATCTTTAAGCCATCTAGTTTGATAGCTTGAATGACTTTCTGACGTAGGTCGAAACTGTAGGGTTTTGGCATGGGTCGTGCGATCGGGGCAGCATCCGAGACTACTTCCAGTTTACACCCTAACCGCCTTGGCGGTTGCTATAATTTCCGACAGGATTCGCCAGTCGACCAAAATTTTCGACTCTTGTTCAACCTCCCCGATTCATCTATGGAGTAAATTTCAAATCCTTCGACTGATTGAAAGCCGACCCTTCCGCCAAACCTATCACACAGAATTCTAAATTTTAAAATCCACTGACTCGCCTTTATAGCTGCAGAATTCGGCGCATAAATCATTACAAATTCAAGTCGGTAAAATCCCCAAATGCCTTCTTTTCCACGGACATGGGAGGTGGCAAATTCTCACTATTTTTTTCGCCGTTTAAGTTGCCATTGGCTCTGGATGTGGTTAATTCTTGAGCATTTGTCTTGTTGGAAGCGATCGGTTCAGCGTGTTCAACCTGAAATACGTTGGCGTAGAGGTTGGCAATAATCTGTTTGCCTCCCTGGGTCAATTCCAAATAGTTTAAAGCTGCTGGAATGTAAGGAAAAACTCCATTCCAATAAAACTTGGCGTAATTTTGCCGCAAATCTCCCGGAGACTTGTAGCCCAAGATTTTATTAGTGCCGACTTCCTCAAATTCGTAGAACAGGGCACTTATTTTTCGCAGGTAATTGGGGTCGCTCAACTGACCGATCAAATCGGCGGCTCTAGCGAGTCCAGAATAATTGTTTCTGTCTTGATGAGTTTCGCTAGCAGGAACTGGAAAGCGCGTCAATTCAATATTGCGTTTGATTTGTTCGGCATCAATTAATGTGTGCCCGCCGAAGCGTTCGTCAATTACAAGTTTTCCTCGATCGACATGATAAGGAGTTAAACTGGCAGAAGTTGCCCCGATCGGCACAGAAACCATGCCCCCGTCAATACCCGTAGCGTAGAGTCCCACAGCTTCTTGGTCTTGGCGGCAAACACCTTTGACGTAGCCGATATCGTGGCACAGCAGCGAGATCAGGTAGTGCAGCCAATCTTCCGGCGACACTCCCCCTTCGCGAATATGCTTGCCGCGGAGAATCTCTTGTCCCACCAAAGCCACGAGCATTGTGTGTTCCACATTGTGGTACAGAGCATCGCAGTTGGCGATATTTTCCAGAGCCATAGTCCCTGCCCAGGCGATAATTTCAGGGTAGTCAGGCTTATACTTGCCGTAGGTGCGACGGTAGCCGGCCTGCAACTCTTGCACAAAAGCGTCAATCAGGATAGCAGTTGCATTGAACATCATAAATTCTCTCACTCAGGCTGTAGTTACAAACTCGATCAAAAATATCTTGGATAGCTGAAAAAATAATCAATGGGCATTCCAGTAGGTTTGACCCCTCGGCGTGGAATTTTAAATTTCAGCTAGCCTTGTCAAATCAGAAAATTACTTTTAGGCTATGCTACCCACGATAACCTAATTTCCGAAGCATCCGAAGCAACCGATCGATTTTTCGGCATTAAATATTGACGAAACAATTTACCTCGTTTCACCGACTAATTATTAGAAGTCCTAGGTGTGAAAGTTATGAACTGTCTGTTTTCGAGCCTCTCCACTGCTGCCCTTCGCGCTCGGCGGTCGATCGCCCCAAAATACCTAGGATTGTTTGCATTCACTGCTGTTTGCACTGCCGCACCGGCAATGGGCGCCGAGCGAATTTACGTAACTTACGGGCCGCTAGAAGAATCAGTTCCCATCGAATCCCTGGCACTCTTCGCCAAAGAAGGCAAAATAGACTCGAACTTGGACGGCTTCGCTCAATACATCAAAGAATCTCAGCTAGCTGAGATTCGCAGCGCCCTGCAAGCGAAAGCTGAAATCAGCCAGGTGACGATCGCCCAATTCCTCTACACGCCTCAAGGAGAAGTGCTGCTGAAACGCTTGGGCCGAGTAATTCAAACCAAAGCTCGGCAGCCCGGATTTTATGCCATCCGAGCCGCCTTGATTTTAGCAGCCTCAGATCCAGAAGGTCTGACAATTCTCAACGTGCTGCGGAAATTCCCCACTTACGGCATCAGGATTGACATCGCTCGCGGCTTGGCTATTGGGAACGAGCTGACATCTCTGATCAACCGTTCCAATCAGACGATCGCCGGAGTCGCCCAGTTGTCCGAAGCACAAGCAGCCTCAGAACCCGTCATACCGCCCGCCGAAATGCTGCAGCCCCAGCTACCGGGCCCCTATACTTGGAAAAAATCATCGGTAACTCTGACGAGTCCAAATCGCCCTCGCACGTTTGATATGGACATTTACTTGCCACAGGGGAGCCGGCAACCGGCCCCAGTAGTAGTAATTTCCCACGGTTTAGGTTCCGATCGCATTTCCTTTCAATATTTAGCAAAACACCTAGCCTCCTACGGCTTTGCCGTCGCCGTCCCCGAGCACCCCGGCAGCAACGCCCAACAAATCCAAGACTTAGTAACAGGCAGAGCCAATCAATTAGCAGAACCAGGAGAATTTGTCAACCGCCCCCTCGACATCAAAGACCTGCTCGATTATTTAACCAAACTTTCCATAACCGATCCGGCCTACCAAGGGCAGCTCGACTTGCAGCGAGTTGGCGTCATCGGCCAGTCTTTCGGGGGCTATACCGCTTTAGCATTAGCCGGGGCAGGGATTAATTTTGCCCAGCTAGACAAAGATTGCGGACTCGAAAACGATACTTGGAACCTCTCCCTACTGTTGCAGTGCCGCGCCCGCGGACTAGATCGTAACCAATACAATTTCGACGACCCGCGCATCAAAGCTGCGATCGCCATCAACCCGATCGTCAGCAGCATTCTGGGAGAAACAAACCTCAGCAAAATCCAAATCCCACTCATGGTGATAGCAGGCAGCGCCGATACTGTCGCCCCCGCTTTCCTCGAACAAATTCAACCGTTCACATGGCTGACATCGCTCAACAAATATCTGGTATTGATGATTAACGGGACTCACTTCTCAACGATCGAGGAATCCCCTCAAAGCCTCTTTCTGCCACCAGCAGAGGCGATCGGGCCCGAACCAGCTTTAGCCCGCCGCTACCTCAGCGGACTCAGCCTAGCTTTCATGGAAAGCTATTTGAACAACAAATCCAATTTCCGCCCGTATTTGCAGCCATCCTACGCTTTAAGCATCTCCCGAGACACTCTCGGACTGAGAATTTTGCGATCGCTCACCCCGCAGCAACTCCAGCAGTTCAGGATTTCTCCACCTGCTCGCAGGCCAGTCTCTCCACCTGTCCTCGCTCCTGTTTCTCTACCTTCTCCACCTCCCATAGCTCCCGTTCGTTAGGGGTTGAGGTGCGCCGAAGAGCACGCTGGCATATCTTGTGGCGCCGGGGCGATCGCCCCTGTCTCTCCTTTCATCAGCTTTCCTAATCGCAGTCATCAGTTAAACTGTCGCTCAACCCCTTTACAAACCTTAACAACACCGTTAATAATATAAACATCATCCGAACATTGACAACCAAATACAGCAATCATAAAACCATGACAACAACCTTACAACAGCGCGAAAGCGCCAATGTCTGGGAGCGCTTCTGCGAGTGGGTAACAAGCACAGACAACCGCATTTATGTAGGTTGGTTCGGCGTCTTGATGATTCCCACCTTGCTGAGCGCCACCATCTGCTACATCATCGCCTTCATCGCTGCCCCTCCAGTGGACATCGACGGCATCCGCGAACCAGTTGCAGGTTCCTTGATGTACGGTAACAACATCATCACAGGTGCAGTTGTTCCCTCATCCAACGCCATCGGCTTACACTTCTACCCAATCTGGGAAGCAGCTTCCCTCGATGAGTGGTTGTACAACGGCGGCCCTTACCAATTGGTAATTTTCCACTTCCTGATCGGTGTATTTTGCTACATGGGTCGCGAATGGGAATTGTCCTACCGCTTAGGTATGCGTCCTTGGATCTGCGTCGCTTACTCTGCACCAGTTGCAGCAGCCACCGCAGTATTCTTGATCTACCCAATTGGACAAGGTTCTTTCTCTGACGGTATGCCCTTGGGTATCTCCGGCACATTCAACTTCATGATCGTGTTCCAAGCCGAGCACAACATCCTGATGCACCCGTTCCACATGTTGGGAGTTGCTGGTGTCTTCGGTGGTAGCTTGTTCTCCGCCATGCACGGTTCTTTAGTTACTTCTTCCTTGGTTCGTGAAACAACCGAAACCGAATCGCAAAACTACGGTTACAAATTCGGTCAAGAAGAAGAAACCTACAACATCGTTGCAGCCCACGGCTACTTCGGTCGTTTGATTTTCCAATACGCTTCATTCAACAACAGCCGTTCTTTGCACTTCTTGTTAGGTGCATGGCCAGTAGTCGGCATCTGGTTTACCGCTTTGGGTATCTCCACGATGGCTTTCAACTTGAACGGTTTCAACTTCAACCAATCGATTATCGACTCACAAGGTCGTGTCATCAATACTTGGGCTGATGTGATCAACCGCGCTAACTTGGGTATGGAAGTAATGCACGAGCGCAACGCTCACAACTTCCCTCTCGACTTGGCTGCAGGTGTTACCACTCCCGTAGCAATGGTTGCTCCTTCCATCAACGGCTAAGTTTTAGCTTTTGATTGACAAAAAGCGCTCCTAGTAATAGGGGCGCTTTTTGTTTGGAGAAAAATATTTTTACTGCGAGGATGGGAAGTATAGCGGCCGCCAAGGGAGTTAAATCGAGCTTATTTGAGAGGGCAATTCGCGGAGATAACAGTTCCCTCGCTTCGGGTAATTCCTGTTAGGCTGGATTGAGTTCGGCTTCTGCTTGGAGACTCACTCATCATAAATTCAAGTTTCTTTAAACATCACAATAATTTCATAATTTTCTAGATAGAGAAATAGGTCAACTTGCAAATTTCCTATTTGTTCAAATCCCTGTTTTTGGTGAAACATTAGGGAACGAGTATTAGCTATTGGCTGGGTAACAATAAACAGCGAAATAAATGAATTGGGAAAAAATTGATAAATTTCTTTATACATAAATCGAGCAACACCTCTACCCATCCAATCTAACTTTGTTGCTACTCTTTCGATATAAAAATGCCTATCGCTTGTGACTCTTTTCTTAAAGACCTCATCTTTCCAGATAATTTTATCCAACATTTCATCAGATATTTTGGGTTGTGATATAGCCACGAATCCCAGAATTTTCCCATCGGTTTTAGCGGTCACAAAATATCTGCATGAATTATTTAAGCTTTTGACAATCTCATCTTCAGTAATTTGTGTTAGCAAAAAGCCGCGATCGACGTATTTTGACTGCGCGCATGAGAATTGTGAATATTGACGATCGCCTGTATGTCCTCTCGATCGACTTCCTTGGGCAGCAAGACTATTAACAAGTCTTACTGTAGGTCTATTTGCACTCCTCCTGCGATCGCAAATAGCTTCCAGGTAGCCTCGCAACTGCCACAGTGTTCCCCAACAAATCGAATAACTCAACGCTATAACCTGTTTCTAGCCCCTCAATGTGGGTGAAATTCTACTTAGCCGTATATTAGTTTTTCAAGTAGATACTTGGACTCGATCGAGTTCAAAAATTCTTGATTCATAATTCTTCTGATTCTGGAAATTGTTGCTCATATTGGGCGAGAATTTCTCGAACTGTTTCGGCGGCGATGTCTGATAGGTCTGATTTAGAATAGATAGTCACCAAAACGATCGAATCGCTAGTTTTGAGGTAATAAATAGCACGGTAGCCAGCGCTTTTGCCTTTTTGAATGTCGCTGTTCTTAATTCTGACTTTGAAAATTTCGTACTCCATTCCCGGAATGCGATCGCCCGGAAGTTCCCCCGCTTGAAGTTGTTCGATTACAGGCTGAATGTCGTTGCGAATGTTGCGATAGCGTTTGGCTAAACTTCGCAGGTCTCGTTGAAATCGGGGGGTGACTTCAATTTGAATCGGTTGCGGATCAATTGTCATCGATTCCGTCCCACAGTTGAGACAAGGGGAGAGTTTGTCCGGTAATTGCCTCATGGAAGCCTTGCTGAAGCCCTTCGAGGACAGTTTCAGTGGGGTCATCATCCGGATCGATGTCAGTGTCTTCGGGCACTAAAACAATAATCCGAACGTGGCTGTGGCTTACAATAGCAAGGGGTCGATCGATACAAAGCATCCCTCGATCGTCAATGTTTCCGGTGGTTTCAATGGCTTTCATAATATAAGAAACTCGATACAGTTCACTCAGAGAATAAATTTTCTAAATCTCGGTAGCCGCTAACAACCCGCAGAACTTCAATTCCTGCTTCGATCGGACTGTAGAAAATGAGGTAATCATCGATCGGGAAACTCCGTACATTTTCCATTAACTCATCGCGATTGCGTCCCATACTCGGAAACTGCGAGAGAGTTTGACACTTATCGTTAATTCTGTCCAGGAAGCTTTCTGCTGCATCAAAACCGCTGCGATCGGCAATATAGTCCATAATGCTTTCTATGTCTCGACTTGCCGGAACTGTAAATCTACAAATCCGATTTATATATCTGCTTGCGTGCGACGTTGTTGCAGCTTTAAGCGCAAACTCCGAAACATATCTTCAGCATCAATTACTTCACCTCGATCGGCCGCATCCATTCCCAGACGAATTTCTTGTTGCAGTTCTTTGAAGCGTCCTTTATAGATATGTTCCCATTTATCGGACTGCAAGAATTTGATGAAAGCTAAGACTTCTTGTTGCTGGTCTGGCGATAAGACCTTCACATTTTCCAAAATGGCTTGTTCGACGCTCATAATTATCCCTTTTTTTGATTGCTATTCTACAATCTACTAACCAGATTATATCAAACGGGTTGCCCAAGAGCAATTCGGGGGTGAGTTCAATTTCGATCGGTTGTGGATCGGTTGCGATCGCTCAATTAAATCGCAAATAACTTCCAGGTAGTGTGGCAACTGCTGCAATGTTTCCCAACAGCTCGAAGAACTCAACGCTATAACCTGTTTCTAGTCCCTCAACGTGATGCTGTTCTAAAACTGTACCGATCTCGCCGGTATAAAGTCCTTCTTCTGGAAGGTTGCACAGCAAGATGACATCTGAATAAAGTTTCATGAAGTGCTAAGAAGCTACTGCAAAATCCGTGTATTGCCGCATTCCAGGCTCGTGAAATGCCAACACAATATCTTCCTTGGGAACTCCTGCACGCACCAAATCCGTTGCACTCCCATCTTCTGTCCAGTCTTCCTCGATCCAGAATTTACCATCGCGAAGGCGAACGTAGACAGTCATCCCGGTAATGCGATCGCCCTTTTGCCAGCCCAGATTCATCCACATATAATTACCGTTTTATTCGTCGGTAATTAAGAATGTTTCCTCGCCATCCGCGCCAAGCCTGCATTGCAAGCCCGCATGAGCGAACTGCTCGATCGCCATAAACATGGTATGCTCGATCGCTCGGAAGAAGTCGAACTCGATCGATACTTGCTCCTAGAACATTGGGTGCGTTTAGCCAAAGCTCATGCTTATAAACACTTACAGACAGCAGCATGAGTTCCGAAATGGCACTACCCGTCTTTCTAAAAGCTGTTTTCTTGCTTTTTCAGTAAGCCCTAATTATAATCAAAGTGTCAATGTCGATTGTAAAGAGTAGATTCAACCATTTTACATAAAAAAATTCAGCGCGTAGATAAAGGATTCGATCGATTTATTGGGGAGATATCAACGGGAATATATCGGGAAAACCCTGATTTAAAACTGTTGTTAATTTCGGAACAATGATATTGCATACTGCAACAAATAAAAGTATGAAAGCATTTATAAGTCATAGCAGTGTAGATAAACCATTTGTCGAGCGTCTGGCAACAGATTTACGCACCCGCGAAGGAATTGATGCTTGGTTAGATAAATGGGAAATTCTCCCTGGTGACAAGATACCTGAGAAACTTGAAGAAGGTCTTTCTAGTGCGGACATTTTTATTTTGGTACTGTCACCGGAAAGCGTCAACTCTCAGTGGGTTAGCTACGAGAAGGACGCATGGTTGACTGCACAAGTAAACGAGGAAGTAGCCGCTAAAAAAGAGTCGCGTACCCCCAACCGCCGCTTGATACCTGTCCTTTATAAAGACTGTGAAAAGCCATTTTTTCTCCAATCTTTTTTACACGTAAGCATAAACGACCAAAACTATGAGGATGGTTTTCAACAACTTGTCAGAGGTATTCGGGGTGAGTCTGGCAAGCCACCTCTCAAGGGTGAGACTACGGCTACACCTGTTTCTCCATTACCTGAAGGACAATTTGACTCCGGTGTTGCGCCGAGAATACTAGCTTTTAATCTGCTCAAAAGCCTCTTAACATCGCAGTTTGACGAAGTTATTTTCCGCTACGATATAGACGAATCTCAACTACCAACGAATGTGGCACAAGTGCAAAAGGCTACAGATGTTATTAAATTTGCCAGTCAAAAAGAAGGAGGGTCTCTTTCAGGATTGCTAGATGCTATTTATCAAGTTGCTCCACATTTGAGGAAGTAGGCTGAATGGCCGATCGAAATGAGCTATTAAACCACCTTAAGAAGTTGAGTCCTGCTCAATTTGAGGAAGTGTTGTTCCGTTTAAACATTGACCTCTCGATTATTCCAAGCCCTTGGGCAGAGCAAAGCCTTAGAGCTATCAGAGTCATCCAAAGGCTCGAGCAAGAGCAGGATGGACTCGTTCGCCTAGAAAAAACGCTTGCTGAACCCGCAATCTCAATCGTTGGCAAGCAATATATCGGATATGAGATTGAAGCTCAAGTAAGGCAAATTGTCAGCGATTACACCCAACAGCCATTTGAGGGACGCGAAGAAGAAAAGCGTCAACTAGATGAATTTTTGACAAACAATTCTAGTGGCGTGTTGTTGGTAACGGCTGCTGCTGGCTTTGGGAAATCAGCTCTATTATCTCACTGGCAAAAGACGCGACAGGATGATTTTTTTATTGCCTATCACTGTTTTAGCAACCGTTACGAAAAAACGCGATCGGTTTCTGAAGCCTATCGCCATTTGCTGAAGCAACTTTATTATTATTACAAAATCAGGAACGGGCAGTACCCGAATGATGAGTATAGGATGCGGGATATTCTTGTGGGGATGCTGCGCGAACCTGTTTCGGAAGATGGCAAACGCCTAGTGATAGTTTTAGACGGGTTAGATGAAGCAGACAAAACTTTTGAGCCGTTTTTTACCTCTCTATCTGCTGGTGTATTTGTCATTGCTTCAGCACGAGCCGAGAAAGGGGAGAAGCCAGAATACCTGCGTAATTGGACAGATAATGCCCAGATATTGCCCCTTAAACGGCTACCTTGTGAGGCAATTCCTAAGTGGCTAGAGCAAATCAGCGAGTTAGCTACTTATTCGCAAGATGAGGATTTTGTCACAAGACTGCATAAGACAACGGATGGATTGCCGCTCTACCTACGTTATCTCCTTGATGATTTGAGACAGGCGGCAATAAAACGTCAGGATGTGCAAGCGGTACTTAAAGATAGTCCAGGAGGCTTCAAAGATTATGTGAAAGAACAGTTTCGGCAACTGGCAAAAATAAAGGAGATAAAGCGGCAACCGGAAGTGCAGGAATTGTTCGCCTTACTGTCAGTAGCACTGGGAGCGCTATCAGAGCATGATATTCAGCATTTAACCAGTCTGACTGTATGGGATTTGGCAGATTTACCCTGGCAGGCAACACGGTGGTTCAGTATTCAAGCAGGTATCTACAGCTTTGCTCACCCATTACTCGCCCAAGAGTTTTGCGGTGTGCTAGGGCCTCAGGCTTCCTCGGCTGAAGGCAAGTTAATTGAATACTGTGCTAAATGGCAGAAAAAGCCTAGTGATTATGTGTTGCGGCATTATGCCGAACACCTGAGAAAAGCGAAGCGCTGGGAAGAGTTGTATAAACTCGCACGGGATGAAGAGTTTGCATCTGCCCAATTGCAACAATTACTTGATGAACCCAATCTATCTTTGAAAACGGTGCAAACTGCTTTGCTGGGTGCTGCTGAGGAAGACAACCCAGAGATAATGGCTGAGTTTTTGCTATTACATGCACGGCTTGTTGATTCGCCAGAATCACCACTAGAGGCGCTACGATATCGCAGTTTAGAAAGAGCATGGAGACTGGCAGATCGATTGGAAATTGAACGCTGCATCCTGTGGTATTTGCTGCTGACGTGGGAGTTGAATGATGAGGGCAAATTAGAGCAAGCACGGGAGACTTTGGATAGATTGCAGCAGAAGAATTTGCCACGTTTTCAAATAGGGGCCACCCATTGGCAAGGTGATTATGCTGCTTATCTTCTAGCCCATATTTTTGAAGTAAATGAGGAAGCCTGTATTGCTTTGCAGCAGAGGCTTTTTCAATATATGACTCGCTACCGACTTTGCCAAATTCTCATCTATCGCGAAAGATTTCAAACGGCGCTGAAAATTGCGGAAGGAATTCTTTTAGAACTTAAGCAGTGGTATCCATTACGAAATATATTAAAAGCGCAGATAGAGAAAGGAAATACTCAAGAAACAAAATCTATCTTGGCAAAATCCCTTGAGATTACTAGGAAAACCTTTCCGAGTCAGTTTTGGCTATGGGGGATGGGTGATGTAGCTAAAGCACAAATGGAAGTGGGACAGATGGAGGAAGCAAAAGCGACCTTTGCCGAAGCTATTGAAACTGCTGAGAATTTAAAGGCAAAGGCTGGAACGAATATCTTGATTGCGATAGCAAATTTACAGGCAGATGTAGGATTATTTTTGGATGCCCGCGAAACGCTGCAACGTATTGATATGCAAGGTGCATCCGCAGCTTCCTGGATATCTCTTGCCGATGTACAAGCAAAAATTGGGGATAAAGAACAGGCAATAACTTCACTGAGTCAAGCGAAACAATTAGCCAGAAATAATGAGGACAAAAACTCCTTTTATCATATTCTTAATACCATAGCCAGCAAGCAGCGACAAATGGGTCGATTGGCAGAGGCACGTGAGACTATTGAAGAACGTGCAAGTCTTGAACCTTTTAACCAACAGCACGATCCGGCTGAAATATTTGAAAAAATTCAAGAAGATCGAGACTCAGCACTGTTGAAAACCGTGCAAGAACAGTTAGCAGCAGGACAATTGGAGGAAGCACTTAAAACTAGCAGTGACATTCAAGAACAAAGTACACAAGAGGATGCTGCGGTAGAAATAGCCAAAGCATACGCTCATGCTAAAAAATTTAGTAATGCGATCGAGATTGCTAATCAACTATTCAATCAAGTCAAAAAGGTTGAACTTCTACAGTCTATCGCTACAGTAAAGCTACAAGCTGGCCTAGTCCAAGAATCACGAGATACATTGGCAATGGGAATCAAAATTTCATTTGGTTCTGAGCTTTCATATCAACAAGCTTTGGCTTTAATAAATTTGGCAGATTTGCTTATAGAAAATCATCACAACAAGCAAGGTATAGATTATGCTAATGATGTCTATAAAATTTCCAGTCAAATTCATAATTTGAAAGACAGAGTAAATATTCTAGCATTATTAGGAGAAGTATACACTAAAGCAGGTCAAAGAAATAATGCACAAGATATCTTCACTGAGGCGATTGAGATTATACAGACGGTTGAAAAGCAAAATTCTCCCAATTCTGTTAAGGTGTCTGTTGTTAAACTGTTTAAAACAATAGGTATAGCACAGGCAAGAGCAAGAGAGTTTAATGGTGCTTTAGAGACAGTACAAAAAATTGAAATTATTGGTCGTAAAGCCCAGGTACTTAAAACACTAGCACAGGTACACCCAGATGCAGAACAAAAGGAAATATTAAAGACAGCCCTTGCGACTATTTATGAAGATGCTCTCAGTTCTTTTAGTTTGGTATTTGACCATTCAGCGACAACTCTAAGTTCCATAGCAGTGGCTCAAATGGCACTTGGAGATAGAGAAGTAGCATTAGCTATTTTTTCTGAAGCCCTTGAGATAGTCACAGAGGAGACAACCCAAGCAATCAAGACAAATCCAGACTCACTTCTATCAAGAATAGCAGCAGACCAAGCAGAGGCAGGAGAGATTACTCTTGCCCTGGAAAATGTTAACAAAATTGAGGATAGATTGGAACAAGTAAGAACACTCTATGAGATTGCTGCATTTCAAGGGAATAAAGGAGACAAAGAAGAGATATTGAATACACTTAATGCTGCTCTTAAAGCCCAAGAAAAAATTACAGATGAAGACAAGCAACTTGAAGCAATTGAGCTGATTGCTTACATACAGGCAATGGCAGGACAAGTGGAAAAGGCATTTCGTACAGCAGCAAAAAAATTAACTAACCGTCATCAACTATTGTGCAATATTGCTACTATCCTTGACCAAATTCAAGACAAAGATAACTTCAAAAAGCTGTTAATTTCCTGTGCTTACTCCTCCGATACTGCCTATAAAATGTGTACTATTCTAGCGAGGCTGTATCCTGAAAAGGCAGAATCTGTCGCTGAGGAAGTAAAAAAAATATCTTGAATTAAATCGATAAAATAGTAAATCTATAAAAGGAATAAACCAATGCCAAAACAAGACCCTGCCAAATTAAAAAAAGTATCTGTAAACCTTCCCTTCGGCATCGGTGGCGCAGAGTGGGAAGCTGATGTAACCGAACGAAAAGCAGCATGGGCGCTTTATGTGGAACTGGTAACTCGCATTACTGTAGAATCGCTTCAATCCGACCAAGGACTGTTACGGGAAGCTCTAAATTCGCTCTACAAAATGTTTGAGATTACACGTCAAATTCTCAGAGAAGCTGGCCCTGATGTAGGCATATCATATAACTCTGTTGGCGGAATTGCTATTGCTGTACTCAATCAAGGTTTGCGTCCATTTCTGTCTAAATGGCATCCTTTACTACAGGCATGGGAGGCACAGTGTTCCCCCAATACTGGTCCTAAAGAACATGAAAAAAACTGGTCACAGGAGCCTCAGTTGCGTCAAGAATTGCGATTACTTAGTGAAGAGTTAGATGAATATGTTAAAGCCTTGGCACAAATTGTAGGAGTAAAAAAATAATTTTTTCTATTTCTTGAAATTTATCATCTGTGTTCTAAATCATTCTTTCGTACAGACTCACACTGCACATATTTTTAAAAAAGAATGTTTCTGAGCTTAAAATATCCGATCTGGCAAGCTGAATAATCGCATTTACTCAAATAGTCAAAAGGATGCCATTCATTTTTACTGATGGCTTCAAAGAAAGAACCATCTTGCTGTGCAGTATGGGGTTGTATATCGCTGACATCAGCATAGTACATATAGCAAATTTCGTTCGTTTGAGTGCCAACAATATATTTACCTAACGGCACAACCTGAACAGAAAACCCAGATTCTTCATCTACCTCTCTGATTGCTGCTTTCTCTGGTGACTCGCCCGCCTCTATCCCCCCAGTAATGGGGCAAGGATAGAGCGGAAGTTCTTCATTTAGATCGGAACTATCGATACAGAGGGGTTGCTGTCTAATGAGGACTTCATATTCTATTTCCCTTCCAGCAACATTGCTTTTTCTGACTAAGAATATAGCTACTGAGTCTTTTCCCTTTCTTTCCAAGTAATGAAATCCCCTGGCAGTTTGCTTCACAGTAATCCAGTTGGTCGTAAAAATATTTTTTTCGTGGCTCATTTTACTGATTCCCAACTTACCTAAAACAGCAGAAGTCCCGCGCCTAACCGATATAGTACCGCGATCGAAAGCTTTAACGAGGAATAGGTAATTGGCGGCTGTAACAGCCATTACCCATTCCTCATGCTAAACCCTAGCTGCCGCCAATCCGAGCGACATCGCGAGCGTTTTCTTCAAACGCAGCCGTCAGCGCATCATCACCGCTTAAACCCGATGCGATCGCCCTTTCAATAGCCTGCAACACCCGCTTATAATCCCTCGGCATCACCTTCACAAACACCGGCACCATCGAGTCCCACGCAGCCAGAACCTTCGATGCTTTCGCACTTCCAGTCAAATCAACGTGAGTCTGAAGCATTTGCCGCAAATCGCTAATTTCCTCAACATCCTCCAATTTTTCCAAATCCACCATCGACATATTGCAGCGAGTAGCAAAATCCCCCGCCTCATCCAAAATGTAAGCAACACCGCCACTCATACCCGCTGCAAAATTGCGCCCGGTTTCACCCAAAACTACAACTTTGCCACCAGTCATGTACTCGCAACCGTGATCGCCCACACCCTCAACTACTGCGTTAACGCCGGAGTTACGCACCCCAAAACGTTCGCCCGCCATCCCTCGGATGAAAACCTCGCCGGATGTCGCGCCGTAAAGCACTACGTTACCGACAATCACGTTTTCTTCCGCGACAAAGGTAGAAGCCTGCGACGGATACAAGATAATCTTGCCGCCGCTGAGCCCCTTGCCCAAATAGTCGTTAGCTTCGCCTTCGAGCTCCAGGGTGACACCCTTGGGCACGAATGCGCCAAAGCTTTGCCCAGCGCTGCCTTGGAAGTGCAGGTGCACCGTGTCATCCGGCAAACCTTCCCAGTGGCGTTTGGTGATTTCGTTGCCGAGAATTGTGCCGACAACGCGGTTGACATTGGTAATCGGCAGTTTGGCGTGTACTTTTTCGCCATTTTCGATCGCACCTTTGCACAAATCCAACAACACAGTCATATCCAGGGACTTTTCCAAACCGTGATCCTGCGCCATCTGGCAATAGCGCCCGACATCCGCCCCCACCTCGGGCTGATAAAGGATTTTCGAGAAATCCAAACCCTTAGCCTTCCAGTGTTCCACCGCTTGCTGAGGTTCCAAAACATCAGTCCGCCCCACCATTTCATTCAGCGTGCGGAAGCCCAACTGCGCCATAATTTCCCGGACTTCCTGCGCGACGAAGGTCATAAAGTTTACCGTGTGCTCGGGGTCGCCGGTAAAGTTTTTCCGCAGCAGCGGGTCTTGGGTCGCCACGCCCACCGGGCAAGTGTTCAGGTGACACACGCGCATCATAATGCAGCCCAATGTAACCAGCGGCGCGGTAGCAAAACCGAATTCCTCAGCACCAAGCAAGGCAGCAATTACTACATCGCGGCCGGTTTTCATTTGACCGTCAGTTTCCACGACAATCCGGCTGCGGAGATTGTTGAGTACCAAAGTTTGGTGAGTTTCAGCCAGTCCCAATTCCCAAGGTAATCCCGCGTGTTTGATCGAAGTTTGCGGCGAAGCGCCGGTACCGCCGTCGTAGCCGGAAATCAACACGACATCGGCGTGGGCTTTCGCAACACCGGCCGCGATCGTCCCGACTCCAACTTCCGACACGAGTTTCACGCTAATCCGCGCTTCCCGGTTGGAATTTTTCAAGTCGTGAATCAATTCGGCCAAATCTTCGATCGAATAAATGTCGTGGTGAGGAGGAGGCGAAATCAAACCCACACCCGGAGTCGAGTTCCGCACCTTCGCAATCCACGGGTATACTTTTTTACCGGGCAACTGTCCGCCTTCACCGGGTTTCGCGCCTTGCGCCATCTTGATTTGCAGTTCCCGCGCTTGGGAAAGGTACAAGCTGGTAACGCCGAAACGCCCGGAAGCAACTTGTTTGATCGCGCTGTTTTTCGAGTCGCCGCGATCGTTCGTCCAAGTGTAGCGATCGGGATCTTCGCCGCCTTCACCGGTGTTCGATTTGCCACCAATGCGGTTCATCGCCACAGCTAAAGATTCGTGGGCTTCTTTCGAAATCGAACCGTAACTCATCGCCCCAGTTTTAAAGCGTTTGAGAATAGACTCGATCGGCTCAACTTCCTCAATCGGTATCGATTCCCGCTGCTTGAATTGCAACAAACCGCGCAAGGTAAAATGCTGCTGGTTTTGTTCGTTTACCAGTCCAGAATACTGTTTGAAAAGCGTATAACTGCCCTCGCGCACCGACTTTTGCAGCGCGTGAATTGTTTGGGGACTAAACAAATGCGCCTCGCCTTCTTTCCGCCACTGATATTCGCCGCCGACATCGAGAGTATGTCCGCTGGATGGGCGATCGGGGAATGCGTGATTGTGGCGCAAAATTGCTTCTTGGGCGATGACTTCGAGGTCTACACCTTCAATCCGCGAGGCCGTCCAAGCAAAGTATTTATCGACTACGGATTTGTTTAAGCCGATCGCCTCAAAAATCTGCGCGCCGCGATAACTTTGAATTGTGGAAATCCCAATTTTCGATGCAACTTTCGTCACACCTTTAGTTGCGGCTTTGATGTAGTTTTTGCAAGCTGTTTTGTACTCGACATTTAGCAGCAATCCTTCGCGGATCGAATCGGCGATCGTCTCAAAGGCCAAATACGGATTAATCGCGCCGCAACCATATCCAATAAGTGTCGCAAAGTGATGCACTTCGCGCGGTTCGCCGGATTCGAGCACGAGTCCCGCCCGCGTGCGCGTACCTTTACGGATCAAGTGGTGGTGCAGGCCCGCAACTGCCAGCAGCGCCGGAATTGGGGCTTTGTCTGGACTAATACCCCGATCGCTCAAAATGATGATATTCACCCCGGAGGCGATCGCGCTGTCTGCTGCTGCAAAAACCTCTTCTAACGCCTGTTCTAGACCTTTCACGCCGCTTTTGGGGTCAAACAAAATCGGCACCGTGATGGACTTGAAATTGCCCTCATTTACGTGTTGGAGCTTAGCTAATTCTTCATTGCTGAGAATTGGCGTTTTCAGTTCAATTAAATGACAGCTTTCCGGTTCCGGTTTGAGCAAATTGCGTTCAGCGCCGATCGTAGTTTCGGCAGAAGTCACAATTTCTTCGCGGATAGAATCGATCGGCGGATTGGTAACTTGAGCAAACAACTGCTGGAAGTATTCGTAAAGCAGTTTTGGCCGGTTGGAAAGCACCGCCAGCGGCGTATCCGCACCCATCGCGCCGACAGCTTCCACGCCATCTTTTGCCATCGGTGCTAACAGCAACCGCAGTTCTTCAAAGGTGTAGCCAAAGGCCATTTGCCGCTGCAATAATGTTTCGGGATGAGATTCTGCTACTGCCGGCGCATCTTTGAGTTTGGCAATTTCAACCATGTGCTGGTCGATCCACTGGCGGTACGGGTGTTCTGTGGCGATTTTGGTTTTAATTTCCTCGTCAGAGACGATGCGGCCTTCCTCGGTATTTACCAGGAACATCCGCCCCGGTTGCAAGCGACCTTTTGATACAATTCGTTCTGGGGCGATCGGCAAAACTCCGGCTTCCGATGCCATAATTACCAAGTCGTCTTTGGTAACGCAGTAGCGGGAAGGGCGCAAACCGTTGCGATCGAGCACGGCCCCGATCGAAGTACCATCGGTAAATGCGATCGAAGCCGGGCCGTCCCAAGGTTCCATCAAGCAAGAATGGTATTCATAGAAAGCCTTTTTCTCGTCACTCATCGACTCGTGGGCTGTCCAAGGTTCCGGAATCATCATCATTACGGCGTGAGGCAAAGAACGCCCAGCCAAAGTCAGCAATTCCAAAGCATTGTCAAAAATCGTCGAGTCGCTGCCTTCGATATTGATTAAATTGGGGATTTTCTTTAAGTCATCGCCGAATAGTTCCGACTCGAACAGCGATTGCCGCGCGTGCATCCAGTTAATGTTGCCGCGCATCGTGTTAATTTCGCCGTTGTGGGCGATGTAGCGGTAAGGGTGCGATCGTTCCCAACTCGGAAAAGTATTCGTGCTGAAGCGCGAGTGAACCAGGGCTAGAGCGCTTTCCATGTCGGGGTCATGCAAATCGGGATAGTAATCGCCGACTTGCACCGGCATTAACATACCCTTGTAGACGATCGTCCGGCAGGAGAGTGTGGAATTATACCAGTATGGGTCTGTGTTAGTCCTGCGGATGGCGTTGTGAGCACGCTTGCGGATGACGTACAGTTTCCGCTCGAAAGCCGCCTCGTCAATACCTGCGGCGCGCCGGAGGAACACTTGCTGCATGAAGGGTTCGCTAGATTTGGCGGTGTCGCCGAGGGACGAGTTGTTCGTGGGCACATCGCGCCAGCCCAGCATTTCCTGGCCTTCTTCTGCCGCGATTTCCTCAAAAATGCGTTTGCCGTTTTCGCGTTCAGTTTGATTTGGCGACGAGTAAATCGCGCCAACGCCGTACTCGCCGGCTTCAGGAAGTTCGATGTTTAGGGCCGCCGTTACTTTCTTGAGAAACTTGTGGGGTACCTGCATCAAAATCCCCGCCCCGTCTCCGGTGTTGGGTTCGCAGCCGCACGCGCCCCGGTGGTCGAGGTTCAAGAGGATTGTCAGTGCCTGCTCGACAATTTCGTGGGATTTGTTACCCTTCATGTGTACGATGAATCCGACTCCGCAAGCGTCGTGCTCGAACTGCGGATCGTACAGACCTTGCTTTTGTGGCAGTCCGTTGCTGTTCATTTTGATGCTCCTGTCAAAGTGGCGAAAAGATGTTGATCTAGAGTAGAGGATGGGATGCCGATCGCTCTAGTATCATGTATTATATGTGGATCTACTCAATTGGGTAGAGCTACCAAAAAATCCAAACTTATTCGATCCGAGTAAAAAAATAGTTAAAGCCGATAACTTAACTATGGAACCCGAAGATCTAAATATTTATGCTTGAACACTCTTCAATTATTAGCGTATCTCCTGAGATTATGGGGGGAACCCCAGTATTTGCTTGTACTAGGGTTCCGGTACAAACACTTCTGGACTATCTAAAAGCAGGAGAATCCATTGATGATTTTTTAGATGGATTTCCAACCGTAACTAAAGAGCAAGTTATCGCGTTGCTGGAACAGGTAGAAAAACAGCTCGTTGGCATGGTAGCATAACGCATGAAGCTTCTTTTGGATGAGTGTATAGATCGCAAATTTGCCAGAGAATTTGTTGACTATGAGATAAAAACAGTTCCACAAATGGGATGGGCAGGTGTAAAAAATGGTCAACTTCTTGCACTTGCAGAAGCAGAGTTTGATGTTTTCATCACCGTCGATCGCAACTTATCATTTCAACAAAATTTACCACAGTTTGATATTGCGGTAATTGTTCTACAAGCACCATCTAATCGCTTGGCTGATTTGAAGCCTTTAGCTTCAAAAGTTTTAGCGATTTTAGCAATGGCAACTACTGAACAAGTTACGATTGTCAGTGCATAGTTTTAATAAATACTCTCTATGCAGTTATTCCCAACTACTCAATCCCCGATCGCCAATCAACTCTATCATAACTTTATCGCACTGTTAGTCCGACTTTATCCTCAGCGTCTGGGTGACATTCTCCACCAGCATTTTGCTTTCTCATCAGCGGTGAATCTTTCTGAAAAATTGCAAAAAGTCGATCGACTCAAAGCGTGGTTAGATAGCTTTCGGCCGCTTTCTCCCACCCTGGTTGCAGAATTGAAAAAACTCTACGACGTTCGGTTCACTTATCACTCCAATGCGCTGGAGGGAAATACTTTGACACAGCGCGAAACCGAATTAGTTCTAAAATCGGCATCACTGTAGGTGGCAAAACGAAAGCGAGAACACCTAGAAGTCATCGCACATCGAGATGCGATCGAGTACATTGAAATGCTAACGCGATCGGACACTGCGATCGGTGAATGGGAAATTAAACAAATTGACAACTTAATTATAAGGGCGATCGCCCCGGAGGAAGCTGGACGCTATCGGCAGTTAGAGCTCAAAGCCGCCGGTACCGAATACCTCTATCCGCCTCATTATTTGCTTTTGGGTTTGATGCGGGAATTTATCCAATGGCTCAACAGTGATAAAATCAGATCGTTACATCCGCTAGAGTTGGCAGCCAAAGCACATCTTCGCTTTGTTTCGATTCATCCATTTCGGGATGGTAACGAACCCAACGGGCGGCTATTGATGAATCTGCTGCTGTTGCGGGTGGTATATCCCAGGGTCATTATCTCTAACCAGATGCTAGAAGTTTTGCAGCAGCAGTCTCAAGAGGTGGAGTAGGATTCACCTTTAATCAATATTCAATAACCAGCGCCCTTTCTATGAAGATTTGATGTAGATTGGGGCGATCGAGCGAATACCAGGTGACAACAGCTATGTTGGTTTTGCTATGGTTGTTAAGGCAAGTCGATCGGGCAAAGCAGACAAAAGTGCAAAAATCTACAGTCCCCTAAGCGGTTCCCGCAGGTGGGCTTCGGTTTTAACTATAGATTAGTTAATCTCAAAAAACAACGTCGTTTACCAAAGGATTCAGCAAGCAATCCTCAAGGAGTAAAAATCATGGTTCAGATTCAAGAAATTTCTCAAGTATCTACCCTGCACGCACCTGCAGCACCCAACGCAGTAGCCGCTACAGAATTGCGGCCTTGGGGCTCCTTTACGACTCTAGAAGAAGGGCCAGGATATAAAATTAAGCGGATCGAAGTTAAGTCAGGACACCGCCTCAGCCTGCAAATGCACCACCACCGCAGCGAACACTGGATTGTGGTTTCTGGTACTGCAAAAGTTACTTGTGGCGAAACTGAACAAGTTCTGTTTACAAATCAGTCTACCTACGTTCCTCAGTGCACTTCTCACCGCCTGGAAAATCCGGGAGTTATCCCCCTGGTTTTAATTGAGGTGCAGAATGGCGAATATCTCGGAGAAGATGATATTATCCGCTTTCAAGACGATTATGCTCGTAATGAAAAGGCTAAGTAACTCAAGTTGCTAAAAATATAGGGGTAAGGTGCGCGGCCTGGCGCACTTTACATTCTCCGGGTAAGGTACACGCCTAGGCACATTCTACATTTTCAAAACTCAACATTACTTCCCAATTACGAATTACCAATTACCAATTACTCATAATGATTCATCTGAGCAAAACAGCAGCAACAGAAGTAACGCGCCTCAAGTCGAAGCATCCGAACCCCAATGCTTTATTTCGTCTGGGCGTGGAATCGAGCGGCTGCTCCGGTTTGTCTTATACAATGGCATTTGACGATGCGCCAGCCCCAGAAGATGCTGTATGCGAGTCGGAGGGAATTGAAGTTGCGATCGACCCCCAGCACTTAAAATATCTCAATGAGCTCACCTTGGATTATTCAGAAGACTTGATGGGCGGAGGTTTCCGATTTCACAATCCCAATGCAGCCCAAAGCTGTAGCTGCGGCAACTCCTTTTCGGCTAAGGAATAACCAACCTGTAGGGTGCGTCAGTTGCAGATAATTCTTCAATTCTAAAATCTAAAATAGATTGACGCACCTGACAAAATAAGCAATAACCAATATGATTTAGAGTGCGTCAGTTGCAGATAATTATAAAATCTAAAATTTAAAATCTAAAATCTAAAATCGTATGATGACACTCAAAGACTTAGAAAAAGTCCAAAAAACCTTCAAAGAAGCCGGTCAAGACTACCAAGTTGAACTACAAAGCGGGAAGATTATCATTGTGGGCCCGTCAGATATTGTATCTAGTGAAATTGGCATTCGCTTGAGTGCGTTTCTCTTCGTTTGGGTGAATCCCCGCCGTTTGGGTAGAGTTTTTGACTCCGCAGGCGGCTTTATTTTACCTGATGCTAACCTTACAGCACCTGATGTTTCTTTTGTCCGAGCGGCACGTCTCAGGCAAAGTCCCCGTTATTTCGGAGAATTAGTCCCAGACTTGGTAGTAGAAATTAAATCACAGAGCGATCGCATTAAACCGCTAGAAAAAAAGATTCTAAATTTTCTAGAACTCGGAGCACAAGTTGGAATTTTGATTGACCCGGACGAAGAAACTGTTACAGTTTATCGTCAGGAATGTGAACCAATTGTGTTGGGAAATGAAGATATTTTGACAGTCGCCGAACTTTTCCCCGGTTGGGAATTGCCAATTTCTGAACTGTGGCCGCCAATTTTTACTGAAGCAGAAACTCAAACTGAAGGCTAATAAAGTTTATGCAGGTTTTACATAGCCAGAAATGCGAAAAGCCTCTCTTCTCTTCCTCTGTGTCCTCTGCGCTCTCTGCGGTTAAATAATTCCTATGCAACCGTAAACGATATGAGTGCAATGGAAAAGCTTTCAATCAAGCTGGCGTACCCAGAATCATCCACTGCATTAACTGCTGCCACTCAGGAGATTGAGCGAATAAATCTGCATCGAATTCATTTCCCGCATCCTGCGAAAACTCGGCGAAAGCTTCCGCCCAATTAATTACTGTTTCCACAGGCAAATAAGGCGTATAATTCCAAGAACGCTGCAAAAACTCTACCATCTCAACCGAATGACCGGTGCGGTACAAATACCAAGCAATCCAAACTAAGGTACTGTACTTGATTTGCTTTTCCAACAAACGTATTTTATCCGGCAACTCGGGGCGGGCAAAAAAATTGTCCATGACTGCGGCGAGGGATTTAGCCTGCGGTAAACCTTTGTACATGGCGCTTTGTTCGTGCTGGCGGTAGCAAACAGTTACTTTTTGCAACCACTCTGCTTCGCATCCCATTAAGGCTAAACGCAGCACTAAATCTGTATCTTCTGCCGGGGGAAATCGAGGATCAAATCCGCCGGCGCGCTCTAACCACTGACGGCGAAATACCATCGCGCTGGGTAATACGGGTTTCCAGCGCAGCCACATTTCTAAGTCTAATTTAGGGACATTTTGCCAGGGTTTGACATCTTTTAGGGGTTCGCCTATACTATTAACTAGACGCCAGCCGCTGTGGACTATTCCTAGATTTGGTCGCGCTGCAAATACAGCCATTTGTGGTGCTAATTTGTCGGGAAAAAAGTAGTCGTCAGCATCTAGAAAGGCGATGAATTCTCCTCGCGATAGCTCGATGCCGTGATTCCTGGCAATCGAAACTCCTTGATTCTGTTGGTAAATGTAGCGAATTCGCTCGCCATATTTCTCTAAAACTAACTTGGTATCGTCTCGGGAGCCGTCGTCTACGACAATAATTTCCCAGTTAGCATAGGTTTGGTCCAGAACGCTATCTACGGCTTGGCCGACGTAAGCAGCGCAGTTGTAAGCCGGAATTACTACGCTCACCTGCGGGGTGCGATCGCTCATAATTAATATCAAGTTTTATGGATTATACCATTTTAGATTTTAGATTTTAGATTTTAGATTAAAAAACTGGAAATGACTGATGAGCATCTGGCTTGGAACTTGCCTACAGTTGCATTCTTTTTGTCAACTGGTTGGAACTGGTATTATAATCAATACGCGCTGAGCTGGTTTACGGAAATCCGCGCTTTGAAATCAAGAAAAACCATGCAACCGCCCCTACAAGATTTATTGGTAAAATCCGGTTGCGTCTTTATTGTACAATACTTATCGGGTGACCCGGAGGCTCACGCACCCGATAAGTGAGGCTTTATGAGCATAATTTGCGTTCAAGAATTTGCCAAGGTAAGTTGTCGTGAATTCAGTAAATCTTGGGGGCGAATTGCTGAAGGGTAGGAATCGCCTTTTACCTTCAAATACTTGTCAACTATTTGCACAACCTGTTCGGGATTGGCTGGCTTGCTCAAAAAATCGGAAGCACCTGTCAATTTCGCTCGCGTGCGGTCAATTATACCGTCTTGACCGGTCAAAAACACGATCGGAGTTTCCCGAAAAGCAGGCGTCTTCCGCAAAAAATTGCACAAAGCAAAGCCACTTGTCTTCGGCATCACCACGTCCATAAAAATTAAAGCCGGCTTTTGTTTGGCGAGGATGCCGACTCCCTGCATGGGGTCTTGAATTTTTAGGACTCGATATCCCTCCGGCAATAAAATTTGTTCTAAAAATTCGCACACTGTCGGACTGTCATCGATACAGGCAATCAAAGGGCGACCCGGCCCAGCGATCGCCGCGGCAAGGCGCCACTGTTCTATAGGCGACGGCAAGTCTGGTACTGTTCGGAAATTTACTAAACCCTGCTTGATGTAATTAACTAAACCGCGAGTTGCCACTGTCACGCACTGCTTTTTCTTAAATGCAATATCCCAAAGAGTATTCTCGCCGTTGAATACGTTACCCAAAGCGATCAAAGAATTAGAACTAAATCGATTTTGCTGCAACTGGGCCGACGGTTTTAAAAGCGGTGCTTGTTCTGGATCTACCAACCACAAACCCATTCCTTTCCACTTCTGCCAAATTTCTTCTGTACAACACAGAACTTTCTCTACTTCTGTTAAAGACAGCAGCAAAGAAGAGGTAATTGTAGAAAAATATTTCTGGGACGGACGCCACTCCCGGCGCAAACCCGATTGACCGATCAGAGCAAATAACACTTCGGAAAGGCTGGTGTGGACGATCGCCCTAGCTTGTTCGAGACTCATTTCGCTGGCTGCTATCCCTCGCTGAAGCAGTTGATATTCCCACAGTTCTCCAGCATCGAGGTTTCTGAGATCCACTTGAAAGTTTCGACAGTGTTGCCCGATGGCTCTGTACCAGCGCCTCGATCTGTGCGCTCCTCCCGTGGCATACACCAAACTACCCTGAAAAAAGTAAAGTTGCCATTGTTGCTCCCCTTGCTCTAACAGCAGTTTCCCCGTTGCTTGTTTCTGGCTGAGTACAGCCAGAGTATGGGACAACATTTTGTATCCGATTGCGGTAGCAGACATATCAACTCGCATCCCCTGTACTCTGTTTGTACCATTATATAGCTGCTGAGTTTTGAAAGATAACAGTAATATTACTGAATTTAGGTTAAAAAACACCACTAATTGTGCGAATTTAACCGTCTTAGGGAGTGATTCCCCTCGGTAGTTTTAGCCATGAGGATGCAACGCCTATTTGCACTATTAACTAATAACTAAAATGCTGTTTGTGACTAATAACTAATTGCCCTCGCTATCTTTGGGAGGTACTGGATCGTAACCCCCTGGATGAAAAGGATGACAGCGCAAAATCCGCTTAACCGCCATCGAGCTGCCGCGGGCCGGCCCAAATCTTTCTATTGCTTCGATCGCGTATTGGGAACAAGTTGGCTGAAATCTACAGGCGTTAGGCAGGTAAGGAGAAATCCCCATTTTGTAGCCTCGGATTAATCCAATAAGCAATATTTTCACAATTTTTACCTCAGCGATTGATTAGATTAATAGCAAAATATCGTCCCGTACCGCTGTAAGCTAGGTGAATCTAGGGCATTCCCAGCGGTTAGATTTCCGCCAACTTTTCCAGTAGCAATTATACCTATTTTCATTTTTATTTTAGATAGCTACAGCACAATTTGAGGAGATAATATGGTACTTGTCTCTGAGTTCGCTACTTGACCGATACCTAAAAAATTACCGTCTCGATCGTAAACCTGCAACGGATAGGGAGATTGGGGTATTGGGTTGTGGGGGGGATTGTTGCTACTGTCATCCTCTCCCCCGATCGGCGTTTCGGGGATCGGGAGGCGCTGTCCTTGAAACCAGCGTTTGGTATATTCAGGGGAAAGGACGATCGCGCCTAAATGTCCCAAAACCGCCGATGGCAAAATCGGGCAGAATTTATTTTCCTGCAATTGCAGTTCCAATTGTTCAAAACTGAGACTTTCCTCGATCGAAAAACCGCTACTTTCGGTGCGAGTCAAACAAGCCAAAGTAGCGCCTGTATTCAACACCGCACCCAGATCCCGCGCGATCGCCCGAATGTAAGTACCAGCCCCGCAGGCGATCGACAAATCCAATTCAGGAAAATCCCCCGATCGCCAATCCAAGATTTCCAGCCGAAAAACCTCGACCTTCCTAGCAGCAACTTCCACAGTTTCGCCTTTTCTAGCTAACTCATAAAGGCGTTTTCCTCCCACCTGCACCGCACTAAAACTCGGCGGAAATTGCTCGATTTTTCCTAGGAATTTTGGCAGTGCAGCTTGCACTTTTTCCAAACTCAACTCCGGCACCGGTCGAGAATGGATAATTTCTCCTTCTAAATCGTCAGTAGCAGTAGTTAAGCCAAACCGAATCGTGCCTCGGTAAGCTTTATTGTGTTGGAGATATTGCAGCAGTCTGGTTGCTTTGCCCAGGGCGATCGGTAAAACGCCAGTCACAGCAGGATCGAGGGTTCCTCCGTGTCCGACTCGCTTGAGTTTCAATAGCCGGCGCACTCGCCCCACGCAGTCGTGAGATGTCATGCCCGCAGGTTTGTTGAGATTGAGAAAACCGTCAGTAGTCATTAGGAAGAAGGAAGAAGGAAGAGGGAAGAAGGAAGAAGGAAGAAGGAAGAAGGAAGAAGGAAGAAGGAAGAAGGAAGAAGGAAGAATGCAACGGGCAATTTATGTAATTTAACTGATAGAAGGAAGAAGGAAGAAGGAAGATGAAAAGTTTTGATCTTGCTTTTTTGCGGAGCGCGAAAGCTAACGTTACTCGCAGCGCGGCAGCGGTTTTGAGTTAAAAAGTTCAGCATTAAAAACTTAAAACTAAAAACTACCCGCAAGCGCAATTATCAATTCCCCATTCCCCATTCCCCATTACCCATTAAAGAATAAAGTCTGCCTGACTGATAGAAGTGCGGGCAACTCCGAATAAAGTAGCTAGAGTTTCCTTGGTGCTTGTAAGCTGAATAATTGTACTCGGCGAAGTTCCGGCCCCAGTGGAAATGGTGAGTTCGCCAAAGGTGAGGCCGGCAGTCAAGCGAATTTGATCGATACCATCTGTAAAGTCTGTAATCACATCACCATCTGCCAAACGCCCGATCGCAAAAGTATCGTTTCCGGCGCCGCCAGTTAAAGTATCTGCGCCGCGATCGCCCGATAAACAGTCATTGCCGATGCCACCAAACAGCGAGTCATCGCCGGCACCCCCAAAAAGCGTGTCATCGCCCGCGCCTCCCAACAAAGTATCGGTGTCTTGGTTGCCAAACAGCAAATCATTGCCATCGGCGCCCAGCATTGAGTCAGAACCTTTGCCACCGTAGAAAGTATCGTCGCCCACGCCGCCCAAAACGCTGTCGCGGCCGGCACCGCCGAACAGTATGTCATTGCCAACGTCGCCCAGCAGTGAGTCATCGCCGTCGCCGCCGTAGAGGCTATCGTCTGCGCCTAAGCCCAAAATGCTGTCAGGGCCACCCAAACCAAATATCAAGTTAGCGCCCGCAGTACCTCTGAGGGAGTCGGGGCCGCTAGTGCCGCGAGTGCCGCCAGGTGATCCTCCGGGACGGGTACCGTTGGCGGGGGTTGGGGTTGTGACTGGGGGAATTACCTGAACTGGCACTGCTGATGGCATGATTCTGAAGATGGGTAGAAATTTGCCATTCTAACTTAGCTTAAAAGCGGAAGTTATAAGCTCGCCAACCGCCGAGATGAGAAATATCGATCGCATCCGCCACAGCATAAGGTTCGCACAAAAAGCCCTGCACCGTGGAGCCGTCCTCCAACACCAGCGTACCAATTCCCAGCGGCGGGGGAATTTTAGCGACAAATCCGCCGAAAGCCGAGATCGACAACTCCCAAACTTCCACCTCGATCGCGCTACCGCCCTCTATCTGACGCACCAATCCCGGCTTGCCCAGAGCAGTACCCGTCAAAGCGTACAGCTTGTAAATCGGGCTGGTACGGCAGGCGCGAACCAAAATGCCTCCCCCCTCGATTAGTTGATAATTCAGCGGCTCACCGCTCAAATGAGCGCCAACCACGGCTATTTTGACTCGTGCTTCTGAGGAAGATTTGGCGGCGATGGCGGGTTCCGGGACGGTTGGCAGCGGCAGGCCGGTTGCGCCCAAAGTTCCCCCCAAGCTAGCGTGGAAAGCAGCTCCCAGGCTGCAGAGCGATAAATCGTGCCACGCAGGAGCCATCAGTGTCAATCCTGCGGGCAATCCGCTGCTTTGAAACCCGCTGGGAACTGCGATCGCGCACAAATCGAGCAAATTCGCAAAGTTCGTGTAGCGCCCGAGATTGGTGTTGAGCGCGATCGGCTCGGCTGCAACTTCTGCGACAGTATAAATCGTGCCTGTCGTGGGAACAGCCAAAACATCCATTGACTGCCACTGAATTTCTGCCTGCTGGCGGAGCTCGGCCAACCGGTACGACGCGCGGTAGGCAGAGACGGCATCGTAGCGTTTGCCGCCGCTGATAATTTCGTAGACGATCGGATCGATATCTTCTGGGTGCGCGTCGAGGAAATCGCCGATCGCGGCCAACCTTTCTGCTACCCAAGGCCCGCCGTAGAGCAGTTCGGCAGCATCCGCAAAGGGTTTGAAGTCAATAGGTGCGATCGTGCAGCCCAAAGATTGCAAGCGCGCGAGATCCTCCCGGTAGCGCTGTTCGGCTTCTGCATTCCCAAAAAATTCGAGTTCGCCGTCTCCGGGAACTCCCACCCGCAAGCGGGATAAATCCGGCAAAACTTTCGTTTCAGGGTGACGAGAAAACGCATCCTCAGCGTCAAAACCGCTGGCTACTTGCAGCACAGAGGCTGCATCCGCACAGGTGAGAGCGAACACAGAAACGCAATCGAGCGATCGCACCGCCGGCAGCAGGCCGCGAGTGCCGATCGAGCCGCAACTTGGCTTCAGCCCGACAATGTTGGTAAAAGCAGCGGGAACCCGCCCCGAGCCTGCGGTATCGGTACCCAGAGCAAAACTCACTAATCCGGCCGAGACTGCTGCGGCGGAACCGGAACTCGATCCGCCCGGGATGTAGCGCCGATCGAACGGATTGCGACAAACTCCATAAGGCGTGCGGGTTCCCACTAATCCTGTGGCAAACTGATCCATGTTTGTTTTGCCGATCGCGATCGCACCTGCCGCGCACAAACGCTCTACGACTGCGGACGATCGCGCTGGAGTGCGAGCAAACGGAGGACATCCCGCCGTAGTCGGAACGCCCGCCCAATCGAGATTATCTTTGATCGCAAAAGGTATTCCGTAGAGTGGCAATTGTTCCCGATCTAGGTTTTCCAAGGCTTTGGCGCGTTCGAGGGTTTCCGCCAGCGGTGCTAAATAAATCCATACCGCCGGATCTGCATAGCGTTCGATCCGATCGTACACGCTTGCGATTACATCTGCAGGTGCGATCGAGCCGATGCGGTAGCGATCGAGCAGCGAATGAATGTCGAGACTGTTGCTGTAGTTAAATTTTTCCATAATGCACCGTCAGTCGATTTTAGATTTTAGATTTTAGATTTTAGATTGAACAATTGAGTTTACAGGCTTTGCTGGGCGATCGTTATTACTCACGCCCAGAGTACCATTCTCAAGAACAGGCAAGATGCCTGTTCCACAAAGAGTTTATTTCTTTCTTCTTGTGGGGTGGGCATCCTGCCCGCCCATAAAAGGCTTATTGAGAATGGTGGAACATCTCAGTTATTAAAAATAGAAGGTTAGTTTACCGCATTGTCGATCGTACTTGCATCTAGTCTAGGGGTCGAAGTATTCCTCAATAAATATTCAACCCTGACCTTGCGGGTTTCGTCTTTGTGTGCAAGCAAACTTCGCGATTTCCCATCGCCCCGTCTCATCGCCCGGTTTAATCTTCCAAAAATTTTAATTTTACAAATTCCAGAAAAACTGTTTTTTGTAACATCTTACACATTTTCGTATCAAGTTTGCTGTTACCGTTTGAAACGTAGCAATCTAGTAAGATTGCAAACTACAGTATGCTTACCTTTCAAAAAGCTAAGTGCATTGCTGTTACTGACAGTCTTGAATAACTCCTTGGGTTGCAAACAGGACTTATACAGACAAAAAACGAAAAAATTAACCGCTTCTAGGGTTCCGATTTGAATTAGTTTCTAAGTCAGCTTAGAAAGTTCAAGTGCTGGTCCGAGAGAAGCAGACTGGTTCTCCCAAGATTTTAATTTTAGGGAAACACTAGCCAGTTACACGGCGGGATAAAAGCCCGGGAGAAACGCGATCGGTCATCAAGACTCGGTTCGTTAGCTCTCGGGCTTTATCCTTGTATATCAAGGGGGTTTGCGGGAGCGAAGGAAGCCAAAGAAGGTGCAAAAGCTCGATCGACATATTCACCTCTAACCAGCAACCAGAATCTGCTATGAATATCCGATATTGCTCCCCCAAAATAACGCGATCGCCCTTATCCTACTGCGCCATATTTTTCATCACCGTGTTTTTTGCTGTTGGCTGCGTCAACCCCGCAATTTATATCAAAACCACGACAGAAAGCGAAGCAGCTTCTTCAGTAAGTGCTGATGCAGTTAGCCTCGGATTCAGCGCGTGGCCCGGCTGGTTTCCTTGGCAAATTGCCAAAGAACAAAAAATATTTGAAGCCAACAATGTTGCTGTAGACTTAAAATGGTTTGACGGCTACTTAGAATCCATCAGCACCCTCACAGCAGGGCAGATAAATGCTAACAGCCAAACCCTCGGCGATACCGTAAACTCTATATCGGGCGGCGCCGACCAAGTAATTGTTTTAGTCAACGACAACTCGACTGGAAATGACAAAGTAATTGTCGCCGAAGGCATCAATTCCGTTGCGGATTTGAAAGGCAAAAAAGTTGCAGCAGAGGAAGGTACAGTCGATCACTTTCTGTTATTGTTAGGGCTGAGAAAAGCAGGTTTATCAGTGCGGGACATTCAATTTGTACCGCTGGAAACCGGCAAAGCTGCGGCGGCTTTCGTCGGAGGGCAAGTCGATGCGGTGGCAGTATTTGCGCCGTTTACCACCCAGGCATTAAAACGCTCGAACAGCAAGGAACTGTTTAGTTCCAAAGATTTTCCGGGGGCGATTTCCGACCATTTGGTATTCACCCGAAAGTTTATCGGCGAACACCCCGATAGAGTGCAAGCCCTGGTCAATTCATGGTTTGCAACATTGGAATACATGAAATCAAATCAAGACAAATCTTACCAAATTCTAGCCAACCGCGCCGGAGTTAGCGTCGAGGAATACAAAGAATATGAAAACGGCACTAAGATATTCACGATTGAGGAAAACTTGAAAGCCTTTCAACCGGGAAATGACATGACATCATTGCCGTTTGCGGCGACCGAAATGACAAAATTTCTCGTAGATGTAAATTTAGCAAAAACCCAACCCGATATCAGCAAATTATTTGACGATCGTTTTATAAAAGCTTATTCGGAAGGTAAAAGCTAGAAGGCAGAATTTACGATTTTGCAGACACAATAAACTTTCAACAAAATTATTTTAATAAATACCAAAAAGCTACTCAAATTACTCGCTCAACTTTTCTGCAATTAAATCATGCCACCAAATCCCGATCGCCGATCGATCCAATCCCACCTCAAGCAAAAAAACCTAAATCCCACCGTTTTCTGGCGGATTGCGGAAGAGATACCACAACCCCTCAATATTGGGTTAACGGTAACATCGATCGCACTGCCGGTGCTGCTGTGGTGGCTAGTAACAACATTCGCCAACGTAGACCCCAAATTTTTGCCTTCCCCCGGCAAAGTTTTAGAGGCATTTGGTCGGCTGTGGAACACTCGCGAACTTTTGAAAGACACAGTAGCGAGTTTGTGGCGGGTGGGAGTGGGCTTTCTGTTCGCCTTGGTTTTTTCCATACCAATTGGCGTGCTGATGGGCAGTTTTCCCAGTATTCGCGCCTTGCTGGAACCCATGTTCGGCTTGATGCGATATATGCCCGCACCAGCGTTCATTCCCCTCCTAATTCTCTACTTGGGAATCGGCGAAGAACCCAAAATAATGCTGATATTTATCGGCGTCTTTTTCTTCAATTCGCTGATGGTGATGGATACAGTCAAGTTTGTTCCCAAAGACTTGATCGAATCTACTTATATGTTGGGCGGCAATCGCTGGGAAATCCTAACTCAAGTTATTTTTCCCCACGTTTTGCCGGGAATTCTTGATGCTAGCCGCATCAACCTAGCTGCGGCTTGGCAATTGGTAATCGTCTCGGAATTGATTGCCGCCACCGAAGGCTTAGGTCGCCGGATCAGCGTCGCAGGTCGATTTCTCCGAACCGATGAAATTTTTGTGGGGCTGATTGTCATAGGGGCGATCGGACTGACTTTTGACTTGCTTTTTCAATATCTGCTGCGGGTTTCTTGTAAATGGTCAAGTCAGAAACAGTAAGCAGATGTTGAAGGAAGAAGGAAGAAGGAAGAAGGAAGAAGGCAGTGGTGTCAAATAAAATTGAAACCCATGCTAGATATCGTTATTCGTCCTAAAATTTACAGATTTTGGGAATGAAAAAATCAAATTTTTACTTACATTACAGAGGATTTACTCATGTTTCTGCAAATCAACAATCTGCACAAAAACTTTGAAACGAAAAACGGTAAATTAGTTGTCCTCAAGGACATCAATATGAGCATCAAGCAAGGCGAATTTATCTGCGCGGTAGGCGCATCCGGTTCGGGCAAATCTACTCTGTTGAGGCAGATTGCGGGATTGGACAAGCCGACAACAGGGGAAGTGAAAATTGACGGCAAGGAAGTTGTTGCGCCTGGGCCGGATCGAGGTATGGTATTTCAGCATTACACTCTTTATCCTTGGATGAACGTGCAGGAAAATGCCGAGTTTGGCCTCAAACTTCAAGGCGTGTCCAAGAAAAAGCGGCGCGAACAAGCGAGCTATTATTTGAGTGTGGTAGGATTGACGCAGTTTGCTTCGTCGCTGCCGAAGGAATTGTCGGGCGGGATGAAACAGCGGGTGGCGATCGCCCGCGCCCTCGCTTCTGAACCTAAAGTGTTATTAATGGATGAACCTTTCGGCGCCTTGGATATCCACACTAAAGAATCGATGCACGAATTCATGCTGGATTTGTGGCGTCGCACTGAGATTACAATCTTTATGATTACCCACGATGTCGAAGAAGCGGTGTTTCTTTCCAATCGGATTTATGCTTTGGGCGCTCGTCCCGGTACAGTGAGAAAGGAAATGTCGATTAATTTGCCCGATCGCACTCCCAGCATTAAACGCCACGCCAAATTCCACGATTACCGCGACGAACTCATGGATTTGATGCGGAAACACGGACAGGAAGCAGTTGCAATGGCTGCTTAAATAGAAATAGGTTGGTAGTTGCACTTTTTGCACCCGCGCCAAGAATGCAACTGCAAACCTAAGTAAGTGGAAACTTAACATCTTGCACCATTGTCAATTACCTATTTAGGAACGGGCAAGATGCCCGTTCCACAAGAAAATTGAGTTTTGTGGAACGGGCATCTTGCCCGTTCTTGAGAATGGTGCAAGATATCAGTGGAGATAAACATTACATTCGGAGAGGGCGGGTGTGGTCGCTACAAAATACTATTGTTTTGTTGCGCTGACCTACCCAAATACATCAAGAGGAACGTATGGTGCAACTATCGATCGACACAAACTCACAAATTGATTCTGACCTCGTATTAATGCAAGAAACCGTACCGGGCGGCGCGTACTGGTCGGGGGTCATCAAGCGGGGAAACACCCTGCGAATCACCGATTTAGAAGGCTCTCGCGGCGTTTCCATGCTGTGCTACAACGCCGACAATGCGATCGAACGTTTCAACGCAGCAGACACCGCCAAAATTCAATTCAACGCCTTTCTCAAAGAAGGCATGGTGATCTACACAGACATGGGGCGCATCCTATTTTCTATCACCCAAGACACCTCCGGCTGTCACGATTTGCTAGGAGGATGCAGCAACGCCATTAGCAATGCCAAAAAATACGGCGAAGGAGACTGGAAAAACTCCCGCGACAACTTCCTCAAAGCCCTAACTCGGTGGGGATTGGGCAAAAAAGATATTATGCCCAACCTCAACTTATTTACTCGCATTGCCGTCAAACCAGACGGCACGATGGAGTTTCGGGAAGGCTGCGAAAAACCGGGGAGTTTTATCGATTTGCGAGCCGAAATGAACGTATTGACAATTATCTCTAACTGCCCCCACATCCTGCATCCGGGTTCAATTTACGATCCAAAACCAATCCAAATTCAGATTGTGAAATCCCCCGCCCCCGCACCCGACGACTTGTGCCGCACCGCCAACCCGGAAGCCGTGCGCGGCTTCACCAACACCGATGCTTTGTTCGTGCAATAGACTCGATTCCAGCACTCAATATTGTCCGCACCAATCGGCGGTAAAAAATTCTGCAATTCCATCACAAAAAGTGAACCATGACTGCAACCACCCAACAAATCCTCGATCCAAAAACTGCAATTTATAACGAAGTCTTACCCGCCCGACATCCCTGGTCTCGCGTCATCAAAAAAGGACAGATTCTTCGTATTGTAGATTTAGGCGGAAATCAAGCAGTAGATTTTTTAGTTTACAATGCCGATGACCCTTCCGAACGCTACAGCGCCCCCGATACGATCGTCAATCAAGGCAACATCTTTGTCACTACAAACAGCCAACTCATTTCCAACGAAGGGCGAGCCATTATGACCATAATTGCTGACTCCTGCGGGCGGCACGATACCTCCGGTGGCGCGTGTAGCTGCGAAAGCAATTCGGTGCGGTTTGGGCTAGATAAAAAATACCAGCACGCCTGTGTTGAAAATTTCCTCGCCGCAATTCTTCCCTACGGTTTGGGCAAGCGAGATTTAGTCAGCAATATCAACTTCTTTATGAATGTTCCGGTTAGCGAAGATGGCACCCTTGAAATTGTTGACGGCATCTCCGATCCGGGAAGTACAGTTGACTTGCGAGCAGAAATGAACGCGCTGGTTGCTATTTCTAACTGCCCGCAAATGAACAATCCTTGCAATGCTTACAATCCTACGCCGATTCAGTTGATTATTTGGGATGCGGTGTAAAGTAGGGTGGACACTGCCTCCGCAATTTTTTTAGGGGCGGTATCTCGTGAATTGGTGTCAACAAAGACGTTAAACGTACTACGGATCTGCTGTCTGACGATTAGGGTTCGATCCCCCCTAGCCCCCCTTAATAAGCTATGCCTTACTCACATCTTTCTTAACAAAATCAGGCTTGACATCTGGGGGGGAATGGGTGGAAACTAATTTC
>NZ_JAUBUG010000070.1:0-35018 GCF_036705345.1 Microcoleus sp. B3-D2 | reverse complement strand
GCTGGGTGCGGTGAAAGTCGCACGCCCCGATCTAACTGAGAGGGGCGGGGAATAATATCCCCCCTCGACTCAACCAGCTACACAAATCCGTAACATTGCCTGTACACTGCCCATGATTTGGCCATTCAAGCCCCGCTACCGCAAACAAATCGCCCGTATCGAAATCACCGGAGCCATTGCCGGAGAAACCCGTAAACGAGTCCTAGAAGCTCTCAAAACCGTTGAAGAACGCAAATTTCCCGCCTTGCTGCTGCGGATAGACAGCCCCGGCGGCACTGTCGGCGATTCCCAGGAAATTTACAGCGCACTCAAGCGTCTGCGCGAAAAAGTCAAAATTGTTGCCAGTTTTGGCAATATTTCAGCTTCGGGCGGAGTTTACATCGGCATGGGAGCCGAGCATATCGTTGCTAATCCCGGTACAATTACCGGCAGCATTGGCGTGATTATCCGGGGTAACAATCTAGAACGGCTGTTAGAAAAAGTAGGCGTTTCTTTTCAGGTGATTAAATCGGGGCCGTATAAAGATATCTTGGCATTCGATCGAGAATTGACAGATCCTGAACAGCAAATTCTGCAAGACTTGATCGACACCAGCTACCAGCAATTCGTGGAAACCGTTGCTGAAGCCCGGAAATTGGCTGTTGAGAAAGTCAAAAGTTTTGCCGATGGTCGGGTTTTTACCGGTCAGCAAGCCTTAGAATTGGGTTTGGTCGATCGACTTGGAACAGAAGAGGACGCTCGCCGCCTTGCAGCCGAACTCGCAGGCCTCGACCCGGAAAAAACCGAGTCTTGCACGCTAGAAAAACAAAAACCTTTCCTAAATCGCGTCTTGGGGAGTAGTCTGGATATATCCGGGCTTTCAGCTTACAATAATGTGCTGGAATTCGAGCTTTCTACTAGCGGTTTGCCGCTGTGGATGTATCGCCCGTGATTAAATAAATTAGTCATTGGTCAGGAGTCAGTAGTCATTAGTTACCCCTGGATGATTGGGCGATTGAAATCTGTTGACCTCAAACTCAAATGTGGCGAAGCGCCCGTCATTCGAGTTTGAGGTTAAACTACACAAACGAAGTCCACTCCTAGCGGACTAAAAAATAAACTGGGTATTTAAGCCTAATTTAGTATAACTACTTATTAGTGACTAATAACTACTGACTAATGACTAATGACCGATGACAACTGACTAAAATGGAGGAAATTGGCGTGGAGTGGCAAGTGCGGGCGATTCGTGGGGCAACTACTGCTAGTGATAATTCGGTGGCAGCAATTCGAGAAGCGGTGAGAGAATTGTTAGATGAATTAGAAGCAAAAAATGATATAAATCCAGAATTAATTATTAGTGCTACGTTTTCTGCAACTCGTGATTTAGATGCTGTGTTCCCGGCGGCGATCGCCCGCGAACGTCCTCACTGGTGTAATGTTCCTTTATTGGACGTACAGCAAATGCACGTTGAGGGTGCTTTGGAACGCTGCATCCGGTTTTTAATTCACGTCAATTGGCCGGCACATACTGAAATTTATCATCCTTATTTGCGGGGAGCTCAAAATTTGCGCCCCGATAGGAATTTAGCGGTGGCGGTGGCTGGGGAAAAATAATAGATTCACTTTGGGCTTGATTTAAAAGTTAACTCACCATTACAGGTGGGTTTATTTTTTACGGGACTTGATACAGTTCAAAACCTGCCCTGGGGATATATGGTTAAAAGCTTTTATTATAAAAAAAACCCGGTTTCTTTGAGAAGCCGGGTTTTTGGTCAATCAGCCGCTTTCTTGTGATGCAGCCTAATCCCTAAAAAGATGTCATATATAAAATTCCAAAATTCCTTTTTCCCTTCCAATATTCCCAAACTTTGAGGGGAACCTTTCTCATCCAACAGCGGCTTCACAGCCTCATAAGCAGGCTTGTAATTGTACCAAGGAATGGAAGGCCACAAGTGATGAATTAGATGATAATTCTGCCCCAAAATCAAGATATTTAGAATAGGACTAGGATATACTCTGGCATTTTTCCAACGATCGCGATCGTGAAACGGACGGTGCGGCAAATAATCAAAAAATAACCCCAATGCCAATCCCACCACCATAGCGGGAGAAAACCAAAAATTCAGCACGTAACCTAAATGGTCGTACTGAATCGAGATATACACGATCGTGATCACAAACAAACGGCTGAGAAACCATTCCAATAATTCGTATTTCCGCCACAGTTTGCGCTTAAAAAAGAAAATCTCGTGGTAAAAAAACCTCGCCGCAATCAACCACAAAGGCCCGCCCGTCGAAACATAATGGTCTGGATCGTTATCTGGGTCATTAACGTGGGCGTGATGCTGCATATGTACCCGCGTAAACACCGGGAAAGCAAAACCCAACATCAGTGCGCTACCGTGTCCCAAAATAGCATTAACTGTGCGATCGCGATGGGCTGCATTATGAGACGCATCGTGAATCACAGTTCCAGCCATGTGCAACGCCAACACGTTCAGCGAAAAACAGCACCACTGCGGCCATCCCCAACACCAGAAACCCAAGTTAGAAATCACGAGAATCGCTACTGCACTCAAAAATAGCAGCAGTGTCGGATTGAAGTCACCGGGAGGACTCAGAAACTCTTTCGGCACTGTCAGCGGCCGTCCTGCCTCCGACATCTTTGTTAAGACTCCTTAATATTTCACACTTGCGTAGTATAAGATACAAGCCAGCCAATAGTAAAGTTTTGTCAGGAACCTCAACCTAAAGGCATGAAAGAACAGAGTCCGATCGCCAGACACTAGCGCCTGCACAAACAGCAAAGTATTGCTGTTGTACAGGGATACCAGTCCTAAATTAGCCAAAAGATCTCAGCAGAAGAAACAAAATCAATGGGTATGTCTGTATTTATGTCAAGCCTGAGAGCGGAAAAATTTGCAAAAAAGGGCGCTCCCCAAGAAAAGATTACCGATCGGTAAAAAGTCAGATATTCTATATATTGTTCAATACCTGCTTTTTTGACGACTATCAAAATTTTTAAGACTTGAGACTAGCGTCATTGCTTGTAGTGCAAAGATGAAACGTTAGCCGAAATTTAAACAAGAAATCCACCTGCCTCCCCAGAACACCGCTGATGCAATTGCCAAAAGCCCTACGCCGGACTAAAATCGTCGCCACCATTGGCCCAGCAACTTCGGACCCACAAGTGCTGCGCCAGCTCATAGAAGCCGGTGCCACAACTTTGCGACTCAACTTTTCCCACGGAACAGAAGAAGACCACGAGCGCAGCATTCGCTTAATCCGGCAAACATCCTTTGAACTCAACCAACCGGTTGCCATCCTCCAAGACCTCCAAGGCCCGAAAATTCGTTTAGGGCGCTTTGAGACAGGCTCTATAGTTGTCAAAAACGGCGATCCTTTCATTCTCACCAGCCGCCAGGTTCCCGGCACCGAACTCATTTCTTCCGTCACCTACGACCCCCTAGCAGACGAAGTTCCAGAGGGAGCAGTGATTCTGCTCGACGACGGCAAAGTGGAAATGCTGGTCGAAAAAGTAGACCGCGCGGCGCGGGAATTGTACTGCCGCGTCGTCGTCGGGGGGCCGCTTTCCAACAACAAAGGCGTGAATTTTCCGGGAGTTTACCTGTCAATTAAAGCGCTGACTGATAAAGACCGCAAAGATTTAATGTTCGGCCTCGACCAAGGTGTCGATTGGGTGGCCCTGAGCTTTGTGCGGAATCCCCAAGATGTGCTCGAAATTAAAGAGCTGATTGCCAGTGCGGGCAAGCAAGTACCGGTGATTGCCAAGATCGAAAAGCACGAGGCGATCGAACAAATGGAGGAAATTCTCACCCTTTGCAACGGCGTGATGGTCGCCCGCGGCGATTTGGGAGTGGAACTGCCCGCCGAAGACGTGCCGATTTTGCAAAAGCGGCTGATTGCTACCTCCAACCGCCTGGGCATTCCGGTAATTACAGCTACCCAGATGCTCGACAGCATGGTCAACAATCCCCGTCCCACCCGCGCCGAGATTTCCGACGTGGCAAACGCGATTCTTGACGGAACTGATGCGGTGATGCTCTCGAATGAAACTGCTGTCGGCAAGTTCCCCGTCGAAGCGGTGGCGACGATGGCGAGAATTGCGGTGCGGATGGAGAGGGAAGGAATTAAGCGGAATATTAGGAATGTAGAAGATATTGGTCGATCGATCCCCAACGGAATCAGCCAAGCAGTCAGCCAAATCTCCGAACAATTGAACGCGGCGGCCATCATGACGCTGACCAAAACCGGCGCCACAGCCCGAAATGTCTCGAAGTTCCGACCCAAAACTCCGATTTTGGCCGTTACTCCTCACGTAGACGTAGCCCGACAACTGCAATTAGTATGGGGAGTAAAACCCTTGCTGGTGCTGGATTTGCCCTCCACCGGCCAGACTTTTCACTCTGCCATGACAGTCGCCCAGGAAAAAGAGTTAGTGTGCGACGGAGATTTAGTGGTAATGACCGCCGGTACTCTGCAAGGGGTTGCCGGATCGACGGATTTGATCAAAGTTGAGGTAGTGACAGCAGTTTTAGGCAAAGGCACCGGTGTCGGTTTGGGATCGGTGAGTGGCATGGCCAGGGTTGCTCGCACTGCTGCGGATGTAGGCAATTTCCACCCTGGAGAAATTTTGGTAGTGGAACACACCAGTGTCGCTTTTGTGGAGATGATTCGGAAAGCAGCAGGTGTGGTGACGGAGGAGGACAGTTTGACTTCTCACGCCGCGATTATCGGTTTGCGCTTGGGCGTGCCGGTGATGGTGGGCGTAAAGAATGCCACGCGGGTAATTCGGGACGGAACTATGCTGACGCTCGATATGCAGCGCGGTTTGGTTTATTCCGGGGCCAGAGGCGGCTCAACTGACGCGGAAGTGACCGTTTAACTGTTGGTGAGCTAGGAGTTGTGGAGTTTTGAATTAAATTCTACAACTCCTTGCTTTTTTCGCTTAGGTTGTGCTACGATTCAAAATTGTCTGTGCCGATGTAGCTCAGGGGTAGAGTATTCGATTCGTAATCGAACGGTCGTGGGTTCAAATCCCACCATCGGCTTTGGGTTTCAGCGATTTTTGTCTACGCTTTCGTCTATGACTGAGCTCAAGCTGAGCTCAAAACGCAGTTTAACTGTTCAAAAATGCTCTCGGCAAAGTAGCCGAGAGCATTTTTATTTGCCCTAAATCCTTGTGTGGTGGATATGGTGAGTTTTTTAAATCAACAGTTAAATCTGAGTTCGTGAAAATGGCGATCGTCATGAACCGAGTTAATCACCTAGCAGTAATATCATTTCCGGTTACACCGGAATGATGTTGACGGTTGACTGTTGACTGTTGACTGTTCACTGTCAACAGTCAACCGTCAACAGTGAACTCGAATTTACTATTCCGATGCTAACGGATTTGATATAACAAGTTCGAGCCACAAAATGCGTGAATGGCGATCGCGTGCATCAGCCAATCATCGCGCAAAAATAGGGTAAAATTGCGATCGAAGCGTCACACTCTGTTGAACATTCAGCAGCCCATGCAAAAAGCATCTGAGATGAGAGTAGAAAACTTAGATTATCTGGGCTTAGTAGCAGGTCTAATTGATCACCTAGGAATCTTCCCAAAAATCGGTAGTCCTGCATAGTCAGTATAATTAGGGGTTTTATTGTAGAGATAAACTGGCGTTATACTCATGAATAAAATACCAAAGATATCCAATGTGATAGGAGAGTCTTTTAGAGAATTAAAGAGTTTTTTTGACCCTACGAGATATTCTTTGTCTCATCGTATTATTAAATCTTTCTAGAGAGTTTGTCAGACTCGTATCCTTTCCTACTAATTTGTGTCTTTTTTGAGGAAAAAGTATCCCATACGCACGCCAAAAATCTGTAGAACTTACAGCACATTGACGATATACTGCGAGCAATACAGTGTCCTTACGGGAAGCTTTTTTAGATTGGTATTAGTTCCGATCGCACAATTTCCACTGCAAAAACGCGAGCAAACTCAGCGACAAGAATCGATCGCACTCGATCGACCTCAATTCCCGGGATAAACTGCTCTAAACTTCCAACAGGTCGATCGGGAATCCCGCAAGGTACAATTTGCCCAAAACCTGCGAGATCCGGACAAACATTTAAGGCAAAACCGTGCATCGTAATCCAGCGACTGACTTTAATGCCGATCGCGCCTACCTTGCACCCATCTACCCAAACCCCAGTCATACCGGGAACCCGCGAACCCTTCAACCCGCAAACTTCTAGCACCCGCAGCAGCACTTCCTCCAACTGCCGCAAATACCAGTGCAAATCTTGTTGGTGACGGCGCAAATTTAAAATCGGATAGCCCACCAATTGGCCCGGACAGTGGTAAGTCACCTCGCCGCCCCGCTCAACTCGGTGCAGTTCCGCCCCAGTTTGACTTGGGTCAAATTTCAGAAATTCCAAATTTGCTCCCATTCCCAAAGTGTAAACCGGCGGATGTTCCAGCAAAATCAGGACATCGGGCAAATCTGGATTTACCCGGCGTTCTTGCACGAGTTTTTGCTGGACTTCCCAAGCTTGGGAGTAGGGCACTTGTCCCCAATCGAGGAGTAAGCAGGGTTGTGCATTTAGCTGTTGAGGGATGAGAGGAGAAATCATGAAAAAAATCAAGAGTGTATTTACGGAATATTGGCGCAGTTTAAATCAAGAATTGTCAACATATAATAAAAGATTTGGAAGATAAGTGTTTTCCAGAATACATAGTGCTACTGTGTAAAATATACCCACGTTACAGAAGGGAGGGAGCTCTATGAAGCTTGTTATCCAGGGTAAGAATATAGAAATCACCGATGCGATTCGCGAGTACGTCAATCAAAAGGTTGAAAAGGCAGTTAGCCATTTTCAAACTTTGACTACAGAAGTGGACATACATCTATCGGTGGCTCGTAACCCCAGGATCAATCCTAAGCAGACTGCTGAGGTGACAATTTATGCTAACGGCAGCGTGATTCGGGCTGAAGAAAGCACGGAAAGCCTTTATGCTAGCATCGATTTGGTTGCCGACAAGATAGCTCGTCAACTGCGGAAATTTAAGGAAAAACGCCACGACAACAAGACCCAGAGTAGTGCCAAAACGGTTACGGTAGTTGATGAACATCCTGTAGTAGCAGATCTGATAGGCGATCGAACTCCCGAACTTCCTGCTGAGGTGGTGCGAACTAAGTATTTTGCCATGCCTCCAATGACTGTGCAAGAAGCTTTGGAACAATTGCAGATTATCGATCACGATTTCTATATGTTCCGTAATGCGGAAACAGGCGAAATTAACGTGCTCTACGAACGCAAGAGTCACAGCGGCTATGGAGTTATTCAACCGCGCCACAGCAACGGTAACGGTAATAGCAAAAATGGCAAAACTGCCGAAAGCGCTACATCTGAAAAATCGAGTGTTGCGAAAAGCTAGATAATTGCTGAGTGCTAATTGTTAATGGCTGCAAGCCGTTAGCAAAAAAGGACTAAAGTCCTTACTACGAACCACGAGTTTTTAGTAAGGACTTTAGTCCTTTCTTGTTTTTTTAGATAATGATTCGTAGTCAGGACTTGGGCGATGTTTCCTAGAGAAAATGGATGAACAATTATGCTATTGGAGTTAAGACAATTAAAGATTCAACCGGGTCAGCAATTACTGGTTGAGGATGTGAACTGGCAACAATTTGAAAGTATTTTGGCGGAATTGGGAGAAGGTCGTGCTTCCCGACTTTCCTATAGTAACGGACGGTTAGAAATTATGGTTCCTCTGCCCGAACATGAAAAAGCTAAAGAAATTATTGGCGACATGGTAAAAATTTTGTTGGAAACACGACAAATAGCATTTGAGTCGTTAGGTTCGACAACGTTGAAAAATGAACGCATGAGTCAGGCTGTCGAACCGGATACCTGTTTTTACATTCAAAATCAAGCAGCCGTTATAGGTAAAAATCGCCTCGATATGAGTGTTGATCCGCCCCCAGACTTAGCTATAGAAATTGATCTGACATCTCGCACGCAGTTGGATAATTATCAAATTCTAGGAGTGCCGGAACTTTGGCGATACGCACGGCGAGGGCTACAAATCAACGTCTTGCAAACCGAACAATATATTGAGTCTGATGTGAGTCCCACTTTCCCCAATATCCCGATTATCGAAGTGGTGAATCAGTACACTCAGCAGAGTCAAGTTGCTGGTAGAACCCACGCTATTCAAGCTTTTAAAAATTGGGTACGGGAAAATCTCTAGTCTCAGAACTTTCTTCCTCACTAAAAACCGTTAGTTCGCAGTCAGGAATTTAGTTTTTTCTTGTTTTTTAGACAATGATGGATGAGGACTTTCGCAGGGCGGTTTCATTTTCTTGTAGGGGCAAACCCCCCGTGGTTGCCCCGATGCCTGAAATTCCCCTGAAATCATCTGTGGCTGGGGGCGGGCACGGGGGCACCGCCCCTACAAAATCCTGGTTTTCCGTAGGGGCAATCCCCCCGTGGTTGCCCCGAAACAGCCCTGAGGACTTTCGTCCTCACTACCAACAATATATTTAAGCACATCCATCTAAATTTTGATGGTGTCTAAAGTTTTGAGTGCTTCTGCAACGTGTGCTTTGAAGTCTAACATGGAGTCAAAAATATGCTTGACAACGCCTTCTTTGTCAATGACATAAGTTACTCTACCGGGCATAATCCACAGTGTAGGTGGAACTCCGTATAATTGCCGCACTTTGTTGCCACTATCGCTCAGCAGTGTAAAGGGTAGCTGATACTTGGAGGCAAATTTTTGGTGCGATTGTTGCGAATCTTCGCTAATTCCTATGACTTCTGCACCTGCGTCTTTGAAAACTTCATAACTATCTCGAAAAGCGCAAGCTTGGGTGGTGCATCCGGGTGTGTCATCTTTGGGATAAAAGTAGACTATGACGTTTTTTTTACCTTTAAAATCTTTGAGGCTGACTGATGTGCCAGTTTGAGATGGTAAGGTAAAATCGGGTGCGGTGTCTCCTACTTTGACTGTCATGTTTTTTTAACTGAGTAGCTCTGTTTGGGTGAAAATTTAACTTTTGTTATTGTACAGTTTTTTTGAGCAATAGTTCATAGTTGCGATCTGGCAATTCGACAGCATCCCATTTTTGCTTTCTCGCACTGCTAAAAAAACCGTTTTTACAAAATCTGGATGCTTCCCGCTATTCGCAGTTACGGGGATTAATTGAAGAGGCTTTTTTGAACCACACATCCACGGGGATTAACCAAGATTCTGATTAACAATGCGAGGGGCGGCGCTGAAGCGTTACTACAAAGTTAATTGTTATCGGCCTTTAGTTAAATTTTTTAATTCCCGCCAGATTGGAGGAATTTGGCCGGAGTGTGTGCGTGGCTGCGTGAGGATTCCTTGAGTAGGACTGAACAGCAATGATAACACAAAGAATCCCGATGCAACTAAAACTATTGCGGGGCCGGATGGCAAGTTATAAAAGTAGCTGAGATACATTCCGCTAATGCTGGAAATAACTCCGATTATTGCGCCTAAAATCATTACTTGATGCAAGCGAGTGACTAGGAGATAGGCGGTACTTGCGGGTGTAATTAATAGGGACAAGACTAGCACTACGCCAACTGCTTTGAGGCTGGCAACTATGGTGAGGGCGATGAGTACCATCAGTCCGAAGTTGAGCAGGTTTACTGGCAAACCTGTTGCTTGCGCTCCTAATGGATCGAATGTGTAAAATAGCAGTTCTTTGTAAAAGACTACTACAACTAATAAGACTACGGCGACTATGACGGCTGTGTCGATCGCATCTTGGGGGGTAACGCCGAGGATGTTGCCGAAAAGAAAGTGGTTGAGGTCGATTTTGTTGTCTTTTTGGACGATCGTAATTAGGGTGATGCCGAGGGCGAAGAAGGCTGAAAATACGATGCCCATTGCCGCGTCTTCTTTGATTGTCGATCGAGCTTTGATCCAAGCTATGATTACTGTACTCAAAACTCCGGCAATGAACGCGCCGATAAATATGTTTGCTCCGAGGATAAATGCGATCGCCAATCCGGGCAAAACCGAGTGGCTGATGGCGTCTCCGAGCAAGGCCAGCCGCTGTACCATTAGGTAGCTGCCGACGATCGCGCAGACGATGCCGACGAGAATGGCAATTACGAGCGATCGCTGCATGAATCCGTACTGCAACGGCTCAATTAAGGTTTGTAGCATAAAACGATAAAATAACAATTAACTAATGACTAACACCCAAAGCAATCGGGTTTTTTCCGATATTTATCGTTGCCAAACCCAATATTACCCAATAAACCGGGATCGAGAGCGTAACTCCTAAATTAATGACTGCTGGCTAACTAAGCTGCTTGTCCGGAAAAGAACATTACTTGTCCGCCGTAGGCGCGGTAAAGGTTTTCTTTTGTTAGAACTTCTTGGCGGGAACCAGCGGCAATTAATTCTGTATTTAGCAAAATTAAATCATCAAAATTGGTGATTGATTCGCCTAAGTCGTGGTTGACTACTAAGACGATTTTTCCGGCATTTGCTAGCTGGTGGAAGATGTCAAAAATAATATTTTGAGTTTTTTGGTCAACGCCGACAAACGGCTCATCAAAGCAGAAAATAGCGGCTTCTTGGGCTAATGCTCTAGCTAGAAATACTCGCTGTTGCTGTCCGCCGGAAAGTTGTCCGATCGGTCTGTCTTTGTAAGCACTCATGCCAACTCTTTCTAAGGCATCGGCAGCGGTGCGGCGGCTAGCTGCCGAGAAGCGGCGAAACCATCCGGCTTTTCTGACTCTTCCCATCATGACGACATCCCAAACGGTGGCGGGATAGTTCCAGTCAATTTGCGATCGCTGCGGCACGTAGGCTACTATTTCGAGTCGATCGGCGATCGCTTCTTGGCCCCAGGTAACAGTGCCGCGAGCTGCCGGAATTAAGCCCAACATTGCTTTAATCAGCGTGCTTTTGCCGGCACCGTTGGGCCCAATAATACCCGTCAGCCTTCCCGGTTTGACGGAAAGACTGATATCTTTGAGTGCCTCTACCGTGCGGTAGTTTACTGCTAGGTGCTTAACAGTGATAATTTCAGTGTCGGTAGCGCTGTCTTTGAGGTGGCAAACCATTTTAGACCAAGGATTCTCGTTGGGGAAGGCGGCGGTATTCATTGCGGTGACTCTATCTCCTTTTTATTAAGTTTACTGTAAAAATGAAAAGAATATGAAATCATCGGTAAATAGGAATAATCTGCAACGCACCAGAGGTAGATAATGCGACAGTGCAAGCTCGAAAACCCTCAAACTATAGGTTTGGCGGCGAAAATCTCAAGTCGGTTAAAACTCATATCTTCCACAATTCTCAATCACAGGCCAGATGCCTATTCCACAAAGAGTGAGTTTTCTGGTGGGGTGGGCATCCTGCCCGCCCAGACAAGGGTTATTGAGAATGGTGTCAGATGTGAATTAAAAGCGACGGCAATTGTGAAGCAATCCTATCAAGGAGAGTTTAGCAGTGAGTCGGGGATTGAAACCTCCCGCCCTGGATTGAACAAGTCCAAAGTATTTTTTATCAGAACTATTGCCTGCGGCATTTTGACTTTGGGTTTATTTAGTTGCGCTCGAACCCAGAGCGATCGCCTATCTCCAGAGGCAGATGCTAAACCCAAGGTAGTTGCTACCAGCACAATTATTGAGGATTTGACCGATCGAGTAGCCGGCGGCGAAGTTCAGCTAACAGGAATTTTGCAGCCGGGAACCGATCCTCACGTTTACGAACCGGTGCCAAAAGATTCTCAAGCTTTAGAAAAAGCTAACTTAATTTTGTATAACGGTTACAATTTGGAACCTGGATTAATTAGGATGATGAATGCCGCCGGAATTAAGGCGCGAAAATTAGCAGTGGGGGAAGTCGTCAAGCCTTTGCTACTGAATAAAGAAGGCAATACCGTACCCGATCCGCACGTTTGGGGAAATGTGGAAAATGTAGTTCAAATGGTGGAAGCGATTCGGGATGCGCTAATCGACCTGTCGCCGGAAGATCGGGAGAAGTTTACGCAGAATGCTGTGAAACTTACTGAAGAGTTAAAACGTTTGGATACTTGGATCGAACAAGAGATTAAAACTATTCCGGAAAATCAGCGCAAATTAGTCACAAGTCACGATGCTTTTCAATATTACAGCCGCGCCTACGGATTGGGAGATGCTAACAGTTTGATCGGGATTAGTACCGAGGAACAGCCCAGCGCTCAAACGGTGCAAAAGTTAGTAGAAGCCGTGAAAGCTGCGGGAGTTCCTGCTATTTTTGCCGAGACTACAATTAACCCGCAACTGATTAGAACAGTGGCTGAGGAAGCGGGGGTGAAATTGGCGGCGCAGCAACTTTATTCGGATTCGATTGGGGCGGCGGGAAGCGAGGGCGATTCTTATGTGAAAATGATGTCGGCTAATACTCGCGCCATCGTCGAAGCTTTGGGGGGGAAATACACGCCGTTTGAAGTTAGCAAGTAGCAAGTAGGGTGCGTCTGAAGAGTTTTATTTTATGTGCGGATAGGGTGACAGCTAACTGATAGCAGTTTCAAACAAGAATGCAACTGTAGGTAAACTCCAAGCCCCGATAGTCATTCTTGATTCCCAATCTAAAATCTAAAATCTAAAATCTAAAATTGTATGACGCACCCTACAAGTTTCAGTTTACCTGCTTCGACAAAATTAAATTAAGCACGTTCAACTCGTTGGAACTTAAAAGATATTTATCTGTAAAAATCTTTTCTCTACTTTGCTCTAAACTGTAGCTTCTAAACACGATAAATGGGAAATCTCGATACTTGTGCCCGATCGGCATTACACTATCTACAGGGTAGAGCGATCGCACATAAGCCGACAAAATATCCCGAAACCTCCTGTCTTCCGGTTCTTCCAGCCTGCTGTCAGCAAAATACTCCTGCATTTCCTCCCCGCTGACAAAAGCAAACAGCGGTATGGCATAATAGCGATCGAACTGCTGACTCTGCTGCTCAAGATACTGAGTTTTCTCGACTTCGCTGTTGAGAAATTGCAATAACTCGATCGCACCTCCTCTAATTGCCGATATCACATTCTCCGGGGACGAATCGCTATCCCTAATTAGACGCATTTTGTGCAGCAACTTCTTCTCTAGACATTCCTTAATTTCTCGATGAAGCGGCATCTGGTATGTTTCTACCAAAGTGCGATCGGCTAGAGGTACGATCAACAAACTACCGCAAACATGACCGAGTTCTAAATTATCATAGCTCAACAAACCATCAAGAGGATTGCACTTTTCCAAAAATTTACGATTAAAATCCTCCCGCATTTCCAGATAGGAATCGCCTTTTTGACGAGACTTATCACAATTTGTCAAAACAAACTCCCCGCGACCCAAAAGCTGTTCCAGACTCGTATAAACCTCCTTAAACAACATATTTCCTCGCTGGCTCTCGCTCTTTAATGTCTTAATTAGAGCAGCCATTTTGCTGCTAAAAGTATCCCCTACTGCGGAAACCGACTTACCGCCAATCGGAATCATCAAAAACTTTTCCCTACCTAAATAACCGTATCCCGAAATTCGCGTCATCACCGCCGTCTTGAGAATTAGCAATAAATTCAACAAACTCAATTTGCTTTCTTGCAGGGAAAGTTCCGCATCATCAGCGTAATAAACTGCGGTATCAGATAGGTAAAAAACCAATTCTTTGTCTTCACCATCAAGGGTTTTACCGTTGTCATATTCTCCGCGTCCCCGATAAATTACCTGTATCACTTCCATCAGATTTTTCTCTATTTGGAAGCGGGGAATATCCACTAAAATATGCTTAGTTTTTGGGAAAGAAAGTCCACGACTTCCCGATGCAGTCATAAAGATTACTTTAGCTGTATTTTTGTATTCCTGTATTTTTTCTTTCTCCTCTTCTGAGATATTAGCGTGAATTTCCAGATAATCGGTAAAAGGCTCAAACTTTTCGCGACTATCTTTAATGTTTTCAATTAATTCTGCCAATCTTTGCTTGTTTTGAATATATACTATAATTTGTTCCACACCGGGGATTGCTAATCGCTGATTGATATCCTCAATTATTTCAGACTGTACCCGCTTTACTAAATTACTATTCTGTTTTAAAGGCGCATCTTCCTGATATTTAACACTTTCTACAAATACCTTGTAAGTGATATCTAAACTGCGCGCCGGGTAGGAATTCGCATTAATCACCTTTGCAGGTAGATTGTTAAATTTAAAAGTAATAATTTGTAAATGTTGAATTTCTTCCGAATCTCTAGCTAACTTTTTAAAATAGATTTTGTCCGGTTCCGGTGACGTGTTATCAAGGTGTTGTTTGATGACATCAGGGTCAACTATCGAAGCATCTGCGACAATAATTTTAGTATTAAAGCCGTGTTCTCGCTTGTGCAAATCATGTTTTTTGACAATCTTGGCAATTCCGGCTAAAAACTCAACGCCACCACCATCTCCTGTAATTTCATCTATCATAATGAAAATATGTTTGAGGCGACTGGAGATTTCTTGCATCTTAGCGGGAATGACCCGTTTGTCCCGTTTATTGTAAGTATCTTGAAAAATTTTATCTAAATGTTCTAGGGTATTTTGTCGGTTTTCTTTCATCTTCACTGATTGAATAGAAACCGTAGCTACGATATTATTAGAGACCTGACTATTGAGCAGCGCGTATATACCCTCGCAAATGCTCTTAAGCACTCCATTTCCTTTGAGATTAACGGGTTTAATTACTGTTTCTCCCTTTTTTTGAAGTTCGGATTGATGATATTCCGTCCTCTGAATTTCTGAATTATCCTTGAGGAAGCGAACAGCTTTTTTGGGGAAATCTTCGCGATAGCTATTCGATGCGTACTTGACGGTACAGTATCCTGAATTGCTTTTGATGATATCCGCGTTAGTGTTGATACAAAATAATCGATCGTCGCACAGCAAACCCGTATTTTTATCTTTAAATTTTTCGATAATATCTAAGTTTACTTGCTTGCGGGGACTGACGTATAGGAATAAGAAACCATCATCCATATGGTCTTTTAGGAATTTTGCGATCGCAGTAGTTTTTCCAATTCCCGGATTCCCAGTCAAAAAGACGTAAGTTTCCTCAGATTGCAGTGCTTTGACAATCAATTGAGCGTGAGCATTTCTCAGATGTAATCCGCGATCGATCTGCAAGTTATCGGCCAGTTTATCTGAGATAATATCTAGGGAATTGACAAAGTTATCGATCCGCTCTGTATTACGTACAGGTGTAGAACTTTTGCCAATTGTCAACAAATCGCTGACAAACTTTTTGCCATTTTGAAAACTGCGAGCTGCGTTGAGTTGAATCGTATCTAAAACATCGCCGCGAGCATCGTTAATCTCTTTACCTTTGGGTTCATTCTGGTAAATTTTGGCACAATTCGCCAAGATGTCAATTTTATCACTGCGGAGGGAAATTGCGCTGATTGTGCGATCGCTATAACCGACAACATTCAACAACACCTCAGCACCATCAGGAATCATACCAGTCGTTTGCAGAAAACCGTAGAAGCTGTGAGCGTAGCTACCAGCCTGAATCAACTTAGCGCTTTCCTTATCCTTATACTTAAAAGCCGTAAAATAGCGGTTTAAACCCTCCGAAAAGTCAATACCTAAAGTGCTAGTATCGATTCGCAGATTAGAAAAAACACTTTTCGATCGCAAATAGCTAATTTCTCTGAGCAAAGACTTCCGCATCACCTCTATTTCGTTGAGATTATCGACTTTTTCCGAAGTCAACGGAGGAGTAAACACAGACAAATCAACGCACAGAATTCTAAAATCCTTACCATTTTGCAACAAAATCAGGGTATCAGCTTGCAAAAACTCGCCTTTTTTCTTGTAGCGGCGGATGTAGGAGTTAATCTCATCGTCTGAGAAATTTGGTTGCGCTGTTTCAAACTGAGATAATACCTTCTTAAACGCTTTAAAAACTTCTGTCTCATCGTCATTCTGGGTTCTAATACTGTTAGCACAACTCAAACTGCACTGAAAATACAAGATTTGCGATAACCTTAAAGTCCAGCCCGTAGATGTGAGGTACTCCCGGAAGAAATTCAACCCACCAATAAAGCCTTTTTGGACAAAAAATAGACTCCACTTCTCAACAATTTTAGCATCCAAACTACCGAGGAGATTAGCTTCCCTAGTTATTTCCGCCATCATCTTTGGCAATTCTAGTTTCTGCAAATCGAGACGGTAGGAATCTCCGAAATTGTGAGCTATATTTTCACGCTGAATATACGCCAGAATCCCAATATTAAAGCCCACCTCAAACAGCCGTCCACAATCTTCACCAATCATGATTAATACCTCCCTCATCCACATTCAAGACTTCTCTTACCTTATTCAAAAATGCCAGGGAATTAAAATCCGCACTACCGCCAGCATGACTAAATACAGATAAAGCACCCACCGATTCATCGCCAATAATTCGCTCGTAGGGGTCAAGTTTTAAACTAATATTGTGACGAGCTTCATACCGAGAAAAGTGGAATATTGTTAGATAATGTAGCAAAGTATTTTTGATTGCGCCATCATAAATCAAACCTTCACGAATATCTTGATCGTCTAGGATACCTTGATAGATATTCAACAGAGTCGAGTAGGAAATGACACCGTTATAAAAGTTCTTTTCCTCCCTGACTCTAATTCCGTTAAACAAGTTGAAAAACATCACAGCTTGCTGACTGGTATCTGCAAACAAGCTTTCAAGCTCCATTGCATCCTGAATGTAAAAGGATTTTCCCTTATCGCCTAGGAAACTGCGGACATAGTATTTATCAAAAAATATCGGATAAATCTTGATATCTCGCCTCTCTCCCTTCAAAGTTCGGAGAAGTTTTTTGGACATGAAAGACAATTCCTCATCTTCCTCAGTCTTAGTAATGTGCAGCGTACTCATGTAAGGTGCTTGCGAAATATATGCGAAATTCCGATATCCTTGCTGATAAAGCTGGCTCATGACATCTTCAAGGATTAACGGCTCAGAATAAAGACGGCTGACACTGTAATTCTCGGAAAGTGTTTTCAGCATTTCGACTTGAATTGTACTGTCATCTAGGCGATTGATTCCGACAATTTCTCCGATTAAGCTGGCTTGTCTTTGGAAGCGGTTTTGATTGCTTCTTTTCGCATCACTATCCCGGCTGGAAACGACAATAATTGCCAATTTATCCAACTCAGGAGCTAGCTGTACATTATCATCGAATCGAAACTTTTTAGGAAGGATTGAATACAGGGAACTCAAACCGTTACGAATTGTGTAACCATTGGGCGTTTTTCTAATCCGAAATCCTTGAGAAGTTGAGCGTTGTTTTTCACTCAAAATATGAGACAATGTTTTAGAAAGGTTAGCCATAAATTTTTCTGATGGCGAAGGGTGTTTGTCGTCACCTTCGTGGAGCCTCACCATCGGAATAAACAAGTTGTCTGCAGTGTTTTCGAGCAATATCCTCAGACAGATATAGGACAGCAGCAACATGGTAAACTTATAGACAAAAGCCGCCGCCGGTTGTAAACCTGTATCGCCACTGTCCAGTCGTCGGTTGTTATACCGGAATAACAGCAACTTATACTGTTTGAAAAAATTGTTATATGCACTCATCCGACTTTCGGGAACTGAAGCTACAGGCAAAATATCAACGTCTTTGATATTGTATTCCATGCTAAAATTTTGGCGTTCATCAGTTGGGAAATACCGGACATCTTCGATGCTGATATTGACGGGTAGCTGACAAAGAGATTTTTCATCGACACTAGGTTCTTTGACGGTAATATAATGAAGCGTTTGCTTGTAATTTCGCTCCATAATGTCATTAAAAAATTTACCATTCGTCAAAATATTGTCAATATCTTCTACCAGACCTATTTTGAGGTTTACGTGTCGCGTTTCTGTGCGGGTTGGTAAAATTGTTTGACGCTCCAGAAAGCCTTTTAGCATTCTTCTCAGATGCGTAATTTTGTGTTTTATGTTAAACTGATTAAGCCCTTTAATAAAGTTGCGAAAAAGCTCTTTTTTTTGCTCATCGTTAGAACCTTGCAAAACGGGCAATACTCTTTGTTCAAATAGGGCTATAGGCTGATGATTTAGTTCAGATTCCGGGTCGTAATTTTGTGCTAGTGGGTCATTGCGGGAAGCCAGCACAAAATAGTAGAGCAATGCTATTTTTAACAGTTTGCGGACGAAGGTTTCGGGATTAGAATCCTCATCAAATTCTGCTTGATGTTCTTCACTGTCGGGATTTAGCAGGTTCAGATAATACTCAAATACATCTTTTCCGCCGCGCGCTTGAACTGAGTTATCAAATTTGATTTTGAGGCCAAAGATAAACTTACGCTCGTTACGATAATTGTCCGTACTTTCTCCCAAGTAACCTGATACAATAGGAATAATGGGCAGTGCATCTAAAAATTCTGATCGGGCAAATATCTCTCTGTAATTAACTCGAACTCCAGCATAATTAACTTCGTAGTCGCCATCAGATTTACCTGGATCGTTGATGTATTCTTCTATTAATCTGAGGCGGCGAATTAAGTCTTCTAAATAGATGATACCTACAGTATCTGTGCTGCTCGCGCGGATGTGTTCTAGCAGATACTCTAAGTAAGTAATCTTAGCTTCTTTTTGAATTTGGCCGAGAGTTTCTTTGTCTACCAGTCGGATTAATTTGTGAAAATCCGAGTCAGGATTTTTAACCATCTCATCAAGACGGTGGTTAAGGTCTTCTTTCTCACTGCTAGTCTCGGCATTTTCATTGATATAGTTTTGCAAACCCTGCTTGAGTTCTTGTTCAAAAATATCAGTATTTCGGACGGTAACGGTCAATTTATGCAATTTTAAAGCTGCATGGCTTCCAGTACCTCGGCTTTCCAAAGTTAGCCTTTCTTTTTCTAAAGAAGGGTGGCGGGTGCCAAAATCGTATTTAAAGCCTAACTCTTGGCCGCTTCCCCGAAAAGAGGGTGAGTCTAAGGGACTAATCAAACTAGCGACAAACCTTTCAATAGAAGTATTTTGTGGCCGTTTAAATTCTAATTGCTGCCGCAAACACTGTTGAATCTGTCTAACTTGACTGCCAAAACGCTCCTCAATTTCCGGCGGTAAGTTAACAGTAGCAGAATGTGCTTGACGTTCCCAAGAACCCAGGGGTTGCCGCACTTGCTTGTTGGAAACATCCGCAGCAATGGTGTCAATATCAACTAGCAAGCGGCGGTTGTCTTCTGATACGCTAAACGGGTTTTTCGATTGCAAAATTTCTAAAATCTTGTCCAGCAAATCGCCATAGTCAACTGGAACTAAATCGCTGTCATCCAATCCTAAGATGTTCACCCTGTTAACCCCTTCAAAAAGCTTGAATCCACTCTTTCACGTCGTACTCAGTCCAAACCCCATTTACCCAATAAGGATCGGCTTCCACCAATTGTCGCACCTGCGCCTCATCTTCGGCTTCGTAAATTGCAAAAACTTTTGTTAAATCTTTGGTTGGCCCGATCGTACTTAACACACCCGATTCTTTTTGTTTGGCAAGTCCGGCCAAATGAGCGTCTCGAAAGGGAGCGCGTTTTTCTAGAACGTCTTCGCAGTAACTTCCCCACATTACATATTTGGTCACGGTTTTGAGCCTTGGATAAATTTGTTTAAAAGTTATTGTACAATAAGAGTAGCAGGATTTAACAAAAGTTTTTAAGATAAGATTAGTGAACCGCAGAGCGCACCGAGAGCGCAGAGGGAGAGGGGAAGAGTTGGGATTGTTAGATAGGAGGAGACAACTATGACTTTATTAGACATTCGTCTGCTGACTGTTCATGAATATGACCGGATGACGGAAATTGGTATTTTTGACGAAGATGAACGGGTGGAATTACTAGCAGGACAGATAGTAAAGAGGGCAGCAAAGGGAACAGCTCACGGTGTGGCCATTGCGCGCACGAAAATATTACTGGATAACCGTTTAGGAGAACAGATTTTTGTGCGGCTGCAAGACCCGGTTCGGATGAATAATTACTCGCAACCTGAACCGGATATTTCTGTAGTTATACCAGATCCACTTTACTATGAAGACCACCATCCAATTCCTTCGGAAATTTATCTGATTATTGAAGTTGCGGATACTACGCTGAGAACGGATTGCGGGATTAAAGCGAAAATTTATGCTGAGTCGGGAATTACTGATTATTGGGTTTTGGATGTGAATAATCGGCAACTCCACGTTTTTCGAGAACCGAGTCAGGATGGTTATCAAAGTAGGGTGATTCTTGCGGATGGTGATAGTATTTCTCTTTTGCGGTTTCCTGATTGTTCTTTTTTTGTGCGGGAGATGTTGCGGCCATTGGTGTCAATTTAACGCTTTTTCCCTGAGTCCGGCAGGGGTTGAAACCCCCGCCTCAAAGCTGAAGTCCTCTCAAGAGGACTGAAGAGTTCATTAGTTAGCAATTATGCACTTTAAACGGCTTTATTGCAAAAATTTGATATTTTCGCTTTGCTCATGCTCAAAATGGCACATTTACCTTGTAATGGGTAAGTCCTGTTAGTCCTCTTTAGAGGACTTTAGCTTTGAGCCAGGGAATTCATTCCCTGGCGGCCTCCATTGGTGAGTAGCAGCCTATTTTAGCTTCTCAAACTAACGCCGAACTTCTCAACTAAAACATCGCGTACTTTTTGTTGTGCCGGTTCGACATCAGTTTCGCTTAATGTTCGATCGCCCGCGCGGTAAATTAACCGAAAAGCCAAACTCCGCTGTCCCGCCGGCACGTTGTCGCCCCGATATTCGTCGAAAAGTTCCACGGAATCCAGCAAACTACCCGCCGCCTTTTTCATCGCACTCTGCATCTCTACAACCGGAACTTCAGCCGGTGCGAAAAATGCAATGTCTCTGTCAGAAGCGGGGAAACTTGAATACCCTGCGAATTTGCGAGTTAAGTTGTTCGATCGCCCTAATGGACTTAACAGCACCGCCAAATCTAATTGAAACACGTAAACCTGCTCAGGCAAATCCTTTTCTTGCTGCAATTGCGGGTGCAACTGTCCAAAAACTCCTAAATGTTTTCCGTTTAACGATAACGCAGCGGTGCGGCCCGGATGCAAGCGTGTATTCGAGGAATCGCTTTGATATTCTACCGACAAACCCAACTCTTGAAACGCGCTTTCCAAAACCCCCTTGGCCTCAAACCAAGTCAAAGGTCGATCGCGCCCTCCCTGCTGCCATTTCCACACAGTCGGATCGCCGCCGATAATCCCCGCCACTGCATCGGCTTCCTTCATTGCATCCCCATCTTTCCAGAAAATGCGGCCGACTTCAAAACCGTTTAGTGCCCCATTTCCCTGTTCCAAATTGTACCCGAAAGCATCAATCAAACCCGACAGCATTTCTGTCCGCAAAGCCGAATACTCCACAAACAGCGGATTCGCCAGCACAACCTGATTGTCTCCCTCAGTTTTCACCAAAGAATAGTGCATCAACTCCGTCAAACCTGCCGCCCGAAAAGCCGATCGCACATTGCGAATTGCTGCGTATTCCGGCGACAAATAACCGGGTTCCGTTTTGCTGGGCAAAGTATCGCAGAAATTGTCATAACCGTGCAGTCTGGCAACTTCTTCAATTAAATCAATTTCCCTTTCTAAATCGCGATAGCGGTAAGGCGGCACCGTCACATTCCAAACCCGCTCTTTTTCCGTTGGAACAACTTCGCATCCCAAGGCGGTGAGAATGTTTTTCACCTCTTCCGGTTCCAGATATTTAGAACCGCCGGTTTCTCCTCTTTTCAACTGCCCTAAAACCAGATTTACTCGGTCTAAACGCAATTCGAGCGATCGCGAAAAACTCAAATCCTCCCCCGAACTCGCCGTTTTCTGCACCGTCGCAGTGCCTCCAGCCAACTCCAAAATTAGGGCTACTGCGCGGTTGCAAGCCGTCGTCAAAGCCGCCTGATTCACCCCCCGCTCGTAGCGGATCGATGCCTCGCTACGCAGCCCTTGAGCGCGCGCAGAACGGCGAATCGTTGCCTGGTCAAAAATCGCTGCTTCCAAGACTAAATTTTGCGTTCCTTCATGAACTTCCGTATCTTCGCCGCCCATTACTCCAGCTAAGGCAACAGGTTTGTCGCTAGCAGTAATTAACAGATTTTGAGCTTGCAAATTGCGGTTTTGTCCGTCCAAAGTTTTGAAGGATTCGCCTGTTTTGGCAAAGCGGACGCCGATGCTTATATCTTGAGTACCGGTGAAAGATTGCAGGCGATCGCGATCGAAAGCGTGCAGCGGTTGTCCCCATTCCAATAAAATGTAATTAGTTACGTCCACCACATTATTAATCGGCCGCACTCCCGCCGCCTGCAACCGCTGCTGCAACCAAGCTGGAGAAGCACCAATTTTCACACCTTCAATTGCGGTGCCGATGTAAATCGGGCAGCCTTGCGGTTCTGATATTTCTACTGCCAAACCAGGACTTTCTTTGCCCTCAATCGCCACATCATTCGCTGCGGGAATTCTCAAACTCGCCCCAGTCAGCGCCGCCACTTCCCGCGCTACACCCACCATGCTCAAAGCGTCAGCACGGTTGGCAGTTGCGGTCAAATCTAAAATCACGTCATCTAAACCCAAAAGCGGGCGAATATCGCTGCCCAATTCGGGATTTTCTAACTCAAAAATGTGAATCCCGGCTGATTCTTTCGCCAGTCCCAATTCCGCCAGAGAGCAAATCATTCCTTCGGAAGGAACGCCGCGCAATTTAGCTGGTTTAATCTTTAAATCAATAGTCGATAAATAAGTGCCGACAACAGCGACAGGCACGTAAATGTCTGCCCTAGCGTTCGGTGCGCCGCAAACAATATTCAAAGCTTCTGATGAACCCACATCCACTTGACAAACTCTCAATTTGTCTGCATTCGGATGCTGTTCGCAGGCAATGATTTTGCCCAAAACTACGCCGCTTGCCCACGGGCGGCGGTCTTCAATTTCTTCCACTTCAAACCCAGCCATTGTCAGGGTTTCGGCTAATTCTTCCGGGGATATCGCCACATCCACTAATTCCCGGAGCCACTTTAGAGATATACGCATAATTTAGTCAGTAGTTAGTTGTCAGTGTTCGGTAGTTATTAGTCATTAGTCGGCGCCGACAGGCTACGACTTTTGAATCCCAGAATTTATTCGGGAAAGCTTTTCCTAGCATACTAATTCAATTTTGTCAATACTCTTATGGTACACATCAGCAAAAAGGAGGAATATGCCCAAAGGTCGATGTCTACTGGGGGATGAGTAGCATTCTCCTTCAGAGAATGAGGTATGCTAGAGACATCTAAAAACGTAAAAAGCATCTAAGTTTAGAAAGACTTTACACAAAAAAGGACAACTTTAGCAAGTCTTTAAACTATCTTCAAGGATAATCAACCGAAAAAACTCAGACCAGCGAGATAATCAAAATAGGGAAAAGATATCGGCATAAAAGACTTAGGTGCAATTCCAATTCGCCATCGAAGGCACGGCCAGCCGACAACTGATAGATTAGTATTTCTACCAGAAGCAGGAACAGGCAATTTGTGCAGTCGAGCGACGCTGACAAGATCAGAACAACATAGGCAAACTCAATCAATATGAGCTACTGCGTAAATCCGGGCTGTCCCCATCCTCAAAACCCTGCTGACTCTATTCTCCAGTGTCAGACGTGCGGTGCGCGGTTATTGCTGCGCGCTCGCTACCGAGTCATTGAACCGTTAGGCCAAGGAGGTTTTGGAGCTACATTTCTGGCAAAAGACATCTCATTGCCAGGTCAACCGAGTTGTGTAGTCAAGCAACTGCGACCCAGTAGTTCGTCGCCGCGAGTTTTAGAAATGGCGCGGGAATTATTCAAGCGAGAGGCAAAAACCCTCGGCCAACTGGGCGACCACCCGCAAGTACCGAGGCTGCTAGACTATTTTGAAACGGAACAGCAATTTTACTTAGTTCAAGAGTATGTTAAAGGCTCGACTTTGAAACAAGAAGTCAAGCACTCAGGCCGTTTCAACGAATCCGACGTTAAAAATTTTCTATTAGAAATTCTGCCAGTAGTGCAATATATCCACAGCCAAGGAGTAATTCACCGAGACATCAAACCCGCAAATATTATTCGCCGAGTTCAAGACGGCCACTTAGTTCTGATTGACTTCGGAGCGGTAAAAGACCAAGTTAGCCAAACAATATTATTAGACCCCGCCGACCAAAGCGCCAACACGAAATTTTCAGTCGGCACATTTAGTTTTGCCCCCCCGGAACAAATGGCGCTGCGGCCGATATTTGCCAGCGACATCTACGCGGTGGGCATGACTTGCTTGTACTTGCTGACAGCAAAATCGCCCAAGGATTTAGATTTTGATGGAGTAACCGGCGAAATTGTTTGGCAGCCCCATGTTCAGGTGAGTCCAAATTTTGCGCGGATTCTCGAAAAAATGCTGAAGCCTATGGTTGGGCACCGCTTCCAATCGGCAGCAGATGTCCTCAGAGCTCTCTCCGGCGAATTTGAAGACCCAAGTCTTATGGATGGCTTGGCAACTCAATTCAACGCCTCTTCTCGTACAGTTGAAGAACCGACAATATTTAATGACGAGGGTTCTTCGTGGTCACCGCCGAGGAGCAAAATCAATCAAGATTTACGATCGAATCAAAGCCGCATTGGTAGAACTTCCTTCACGCAATCCGGGAACACGGGGATGCAGCCGAGAGTTTCCCGAAGTCTGGCTGAGTCCGGCAGAACTTTCGGAACCGTTGGACCTTCTAGCGGCAATTTAGCAGCGTCAAAGGTATCGAAAGTTGCTCCTAAGTGGGACACCAACAGCGTGCGAGCGGCATATTTTAAAGGCAAGCGCGATTTTGCTGACTGCGAACTGTCTGGCCTGCAACTGCAAAAAGCCCAGTTAGCGGGGGGGAATTTTTATCAGGCTAGGTTGGTGAAGACAAATTTGCAAGCAGCGGATTTGTCGGGGGCAAATTTGGGTCACGCGAGGTTAATTCAGGCGAATTTGCGAGATGCTAACTTGACTGAGGCTTATTGCAGCACTGCCAATTTTGAAGGCGCGGATTTCCGAGGTGCTGACTTGACGGGGGCTTATTTGACTAAGGCGAATTTGCGGGGAGCAAATTTGTGCGGGGCAAATCTTACGAACGCTACAGTTTCTGAGGAACAACTGGCAATGGCAAAGACCAATTGGCTTACTGTTAAGCCGGATGGCAAACGGAGTTTTGGATTTTAATAGAAGGAAGAAGGAAGAAGGAAGAAGGAAGAAGGAAGAAGAAAAAATGCTCCTACTCTCCCACTCTCCCAGTCGTCCACTCTCCCCACTCCCCACTCCCCCAGTCAGGTGAGTCGTCAGGAGGAAGTTCGATCGCCCCAATGCCGCCTAAATTAAAAACTAGGAATGGAGGATTCGATCGCACTCAACATGAAACTGCTCAACCCCCGCACTCGAATGCTTCTGTACACCGGCATCCTGGCCCTGGCCTACTTTGTTACCGGAAAACTCGCAGTGTCGATGCTGGGACTGGTGAAAGCCGAACCCTCCCCCGTGTGGCCGCCCGCCGGTATTGCTCTAGCGGCACTGCTACTGCAAGGACGACGGATGTGGCCGGGAATTGTCCTCGGTTCGGTGCTGTTAAACTCTACCGGCGGTATACCGTCGGCTGTAATTGTCACATCGGCCTTTAGCGTCACCCTGCAAGCGCTGGCTGGAGAGGCTTTGCTGAGGGAGAGCGGATTTTCTACCAAACTCGATCGATTGCGAGATGTTCTGGCTTTAGTGGCGGGCGCTGTCATCGGGTCTACTTTCCTCGGCTCTATCCTCGGCAACTTGGGAACGTGCATTTTTGGTTGGGCTCAGTGGAGCAATTTCTCTCGCAACTGGTGGACTACGTGGCTCGGAGACGGCATGGGAATTTTGCTCGTGACGCCAGTGCTGCTGACTTTAAACCACGCCGTTAAGAGTTTTAAATTTCCCTTAAAAACCCCCATTTTTTCAACTTTTATCGCACTTTTTAAAAGACAGAATAATCAATTATCACTTACTAATTCCCAACTAACAATTGCTAATCGCACACACAAATTTCCTGCAACTGAAAACCGTTACAATCTTATATTCTTAATTATTAATTATTCAGAAATAGCGCTCTGGCTGACTCTATTGCTGAGCGTTAGCTGGCTGTTTTTTTGCTCGAAAACACAGGCGGCGATCGCTCAGTATCCGCTGGAGTATCTGCCTTTTCCTCTGATAGTTTGGGCCGCCCTGCGGTTTCAACCGCCGGGAGCGATTTTTGCTTATTCGATCGTGTCTTACATCGCGATTTTGGGAGCAGTCCAGGGAGGCGGCCCGTTTTTCGCCAAAAGCGATAATCTCAAACAAGCGGTGTTATTTTTACAAGCTTTTACCGGTACGATCGCCCTTGTGGCTCTGATGTTGGCGGCAGCCGTAGCAGAACGCCAGCAAGCGCTTTTTGAGGTGCGCCGCACGGCGGCGGCGCTGCGATCGCGCGAAGCTAGTCTGGCGAACGCTCAGCGCATCGCTCAGTTGGGCAATTGGGATTTAAATTGCACCGCCGTCGCAGCAACTGAGAACTTTCAGGAATCGTCAGAACACTGTACACCCAACAGCGAATTGCGGTGGTCGGACGAACTTTACCGCCTCTTGGGTTTTGTTCCGGGAACTGTCAAACCGACACCAGAAGTTTTTTTGCAGGCGGTACATCCAGAAGACCGAGAATTGGTGGCGCGATCGCAGCGCCAAGCTATGTTTGAGCACAAACCTTATTGCATTAACTACCGAATTGTGCTGGCAGACGGCTCCGAACGCACTGTCTGCGAACAGTCGGCCATTCAGTCAGGGGCGATCGCAGCCACAGTCCAAGACGTTACCGAACGCCACCGCGCGGAAACCGCTTTGCGGGCGTCCTCCGATCGCGATCGCTTGCTCTCAGAAATCGCCCTGCGAATTCGCAACTCCCTCGACCTCGAAGAAATTCTCAACACTACTGTTGCCGAAGTCCGGCAATTTTTCAAGGCAGACCGCGCTTTCATCGGTATTGTGGACGCGCATGGGGTACATCTTCCTAGCCCGGTGTACGGTAAGGTTGTGGCTGAGTCTGTGGGAAGCCAATGCCGTTCTATTCTCGGGTGGGTGCTCGCTGATGAGAATCAGCTCGAAAACTTGAGAACGTTTTATGCCACCAACCGTGTCCGATCTATCTCCGATACTGCTAGCGTTCAACTCAGCAGTGCAGTTGCCCAAATATACAGCGACTATCAAATTAGAGCGACGTTAAATGTGCCGATCGTCCTGGGCGATGAATTGTTCGGGATCTTGGCCGTCAACCAGTGCTCCGGGTCCCGCCAGTGGCAGGAATTTGAAATTGATTTGTTAGAAAAACTCGCTACCCAAGTGGCGATCGCTCTCCAGCAAGCCCAACTTTTGCAGCAGGTAAAAGCTCTCAATGCCAACTTGGAATCTCAAGTGGAGGAACGCACCCGCCAACTACAGCAAAAAATGCACGAACTGCAAGAAAGCAACCGCCTCAAAGACCTATTTTTGCACGCAGTTTCTCACAATCTCCGCACTCCAGTTATGGGAATGTTAATACTGCTGAAAAATTTGCTCAACAAATCGGCCTCTGATTCTCTACAAGATGTTCCGGTTTCTCGATCGATTTTGGAGCGGATCGTTCAAGCCAGCGAACACCAATTGACTATGGTTAATGCCCTGCTCGACGCTCACGCTAGCGAGGTCAAAGGTATTGTTCTCAATACTGTACCGCTGCACTTACAGTCTTTAACTTCAGAAATTGTTGGCGATTTAGAACCGATACTGGCCAAAAACCAAGCAACTTTGACTCAGGAAATACCGACGGATTTGCCGAGAGTCTATGGCGACAGCAAACACTTGCAGCGGGTGTTGGAAAATCTGTTGACTAATGCTATTAAACACAATCATCCGGGAGTCAATATCGCTTTTAAAGCCGAAGTAATAGAAGTTGAAAAAACGCTAATTTTTGAAGAAAATTCACAGGTTTTAACATCTCAAAATACTCAGCTCGCCGGTTGTATCGCTAACCGGATATCTTCTGGGGGCGATCGTCCTAGGATAGGCGAGACCACCCAGAAAAATCAGGAAACCCTGACCAAATTTAACCTCGACGGCAGTGGCAAAATGCCTCGCTATCAGGGGCAAATTGGCAATATCGGCAGCAAATTGCCCGGAGTCACCGTAAAAATGGTTCGCTGTACTGTAACAGATAATGGAGTGGGAATCAGCGCCAAACAGCGGGAATCTCTATTTGAACTTTACGTTCACGACCCTAATAGCCGACAATTAACAGGGCTGGGTTTGGGCTTGTACCTGTCCAAGCAAATTATCAAAGCTCACGGCGGCGAAATCGGCGTCGAAAGCACTCCCGGAGGTGGCTCGACTTTCTGGTTTTCGCTACCTGCTGTCAACTCGGACGATCGCTCTTTGCCAGTCTAAAATCTAAAATCTAAAATGGTATGAGCTATTTGGGCAACGCAAAATCTGTTCAGGGGTTAACGGTTTATGAGGTGTGGCGCGATCGCTTCCTCCGAGATCGGCTGCGCCCTGCTGTGGGAATTGCCATCTTTTTTGCCTTCACAATAACTGTCTATTTTCTTGGCGAAAGATTCTTCGCTCGCCAGGAGTTTAAAAGTGTTTATTTGTACACGAGCGCTGCTGTAGAATTGGGTTTGTTGACCTGTTTTGTGTTGCAAAAAACCTCCTTCGGACAGCGCTATCCCGGTTTGCTATTTTTGGGTTTTTCGTGGTCGCTGACGGTGATTGTACAGCTTGGGTTAGCTGTCGCACAAGCCGGGGAATTACCAATTTTTACCTGGAGTTTAGCGTTTCTGATCCAAGCTACGCTGATGCCCGTCCGCTGGCGCCTCCATTTGATTTCTCAACTCGGCGTTTTGTGTTGCCACGTCGGGATAAATTTGGTTTTAAATCTAAGTTTTGCTAAGTATACTCCTTTTAAGTTGACCGGGTTTTACTTATATTTGTTTTGGTTTTGTTTGATTTGCGATTTGTCGGTTTATTGGTACGAATGTCTGCAACGGAAAGAGTTTAGTACGAGGCGTGAGTTGGAATCTGCTTACCAGCAGTTGGAGGTGGCGGAAGCGAAGTACCGCAGCATTTTTGAGAATGCCGGCGAGGGAATTTTTCAAAGCACTCCCGACGGCCGGTACATTACTGCAAATCCTGCTTTGGCGCGGATTTACGGCTGCGATTCTCCCGAAGAAGTGACGGCAAAGTTTACTGATATCGAGCGGCAGTTGTATGTCGATCCGGCTCGCAGAAATGAGTTTTTGCGATCGATCGAGAAAAGCGGCACAGTATCGGATTTTGAATCTAAAATTTACCGCTCAGACGGCAGTATTGTCTGGATTTCTGAGAAGGCGCGGGCGGTACGCGACAGCAGCGGCGCCGTGCTTTATTATGAGGGTTTAATTGAGGATATCACGCAGCGAAAACAGGCACAAGAATCGCTGCGGCTGTTTATCCACGCTCTTTCTCACGACTTGCGAAACCCGGTGGCGGGAATGTTAATGGTGCTGAAAAATTGGCAGACGAAACCTGGGGATTCGATCGCAATTCCCCGTTCTGTTTTGGAGCGGATGATTCAAGGTAGCGAGCAGCAATTGCGCTTGATAAATTCGCTGTTGGAAGTTCACGCCGGGGAATTGCGCGGTTTGGTTCTGCACTGCGATGCCGTTGATTTGAGGGCGGTAGTTGAAGCTGCTGCGACAGATTTGGAGCCTTTAATGAATGAGGGTAAAGCTACTTTTAAAAATTTGGTGCCGGATAATTTGCCAGCCGTGAATGCTGACAAAACTCAGTTGTGGCGCGTATTCTCTAATTTAATTGCTAATGCTTTGAAACACAATCTGCCGGGACTAAATTTAACAGTTTCGGCTCAAGTAATCAAGGCGGGAAAATTAATTATAAATCAAAGCACAGCAAAACAAGACATCCACAAATTACCGATTACCAATCCACAATCCCCAATTACCAATTTCCAATCCCCAATCCCCAATTCCCCAAGTAGCATGATTTACTGTACCGTTGAAGATGACGGGGTGGGAATATTGCCGGAACAGTGCGAACATCTTTTTGACCTTTACGTTAGGGGCGATCGCTCCCGACACTCCGTCGGTTTGGGTTTGGGTCTATATCTTTGTCGGCAAATTATTGGTGCTCACGGCGGCCAAATTGGGGTAATTAGCACTCCCGGTGCTGGGGCAAGTTTTTGGTTTACTTTGCCGCTGGCTGAGAATTTCCGGTAATTTTTTTGTATTTTTAATTACATTTAATCTAGCAATCGTCCCAGATATTTAGAACGTTATTAATTGCTGAAACCCTTGCGAAATATGCTTCTTCCTTCTGCCTGCGGCTATACTTTTGTTGTGCCGTCGCAGGTGCTTTTTGAGTGGTTCAAGCCAAATCTGTCGATCGGACTATTTCGATCAGACTATTGATATTAATTTAAAACCGTGGTATACTTACCCAAAGTTTTTAAACGAAAAATAAATTTCCGATCTTTACATTTTCTTTAGAAACATCATTTAATCTAGAAAATCTCTAAAACTAGATAAAAAATATGCAATTTATGTTTGTCGAGCAAAGCTCAGAAAATACAGCTAAAGACGATGCAGCTAAGTACGACTCAGCTAAATATAACGAGCGGTCGTTCTCAACTTTAATGCGGGCGCTCCGTCTTTCCCAAGGTTACTTTTCTTTCGTTTTAGTCAACTGCAACTCGCTAACTTTGCGGCAGCAAATAGTCGATCGGCTGCAAGTAAATTGTCCCGTGAAACCGCAGCAACTGCTTTTGTCCGAATCGGCGACAACTCTCTACACGACAATTGCAGCAGAAATAGACGGCGAAAAGCCTCCAGCTTTAATGCTCCTCGGTTTGGAATCAGTGGAGGCGATCGATAGATTGCTCGTTTCTACCAACCTACTATGCAGCGAATTCAGCAAAGCATTTTCGTTTCCCCTCGTCTTTTGGGTGACTGATGATCTTCTGAGAAAAATCATTCGCACCGCCCCCGATTTATACAATCGGATGACGACAATTAGATTCATCAGTAATTAGTAATCAGCCCATCGATTTTAGATTTTAGATTTTAGATTTTAGATTTTAGATTTTTAACAGTCAACAGTCAACAGTCAACAGTCATCAGTCAACAGTCAACAGTCATCAGTCCTTAGTCAAGTGTTAAATTCCGCTTCCCAAATCAGGACTAATTCTCGCGCCGCCGCCGTTTCCTCAGCAGGAAAACCTGCCAAAAAGCCTTTATCTGCCGCCACGTCATAAGGCCCTTCCTTGAACTCCAAAATCACAGTATCCGGTGCCAAAGCTACTAACGTGTGAATAGTACCCTCTGGAAGTTCGACAGCGCGAGTCGGGCCGGCAGCGCTGACTCGCAAGGAGCGCAGGATTTGACCGTTTTCGTTCAAAATAACAATACCGACTTCTCCTTGAATCACGGCAAAAAACTCAAAACCGTTAATTGCAGGCGGGCGCAGGTGTTGGTGAGGGCGGACGTAAGTGCCCGGTTGCAACACGTTGACAAACCGCTGCACTTTTTCAGACAAATCGTCGTGGAAATTGTAGTTTTGTCGCTGTCGGGGACTGCGGCGGGAGGAAGCGGCAACTTCGTCTAGCAATTCTTGCGTCAGCAATTTGATCGGAGGGGACTGCACAACAGATATCCTGTATTTAATAGTTTTTGAACAAATGGGCTAGTCTGGGATCATCGTTATCAGCATCTCTTGACACATGGAAATCGCAACTCAGGTGCGTATCACTAAGGCAATGCGTTTGTCAAGTATCTTTAGAAAAAGTATTAGCCCGATCGCCCTTTCGACTATTCTAGTCTGCGCCAGTAGCGTTTCTGCCTCTGAACCGAGGCCGGCACTGTTAATTCAGCAGGAATTCCCACAGCAGCAAGTTAAAGAAGAAATTCGCGATCGAGTTCAAGAAGAAGTTGACATTGCTTTCGGGCGCACGGCGGTACTGCTGAACGGGCTGATAATTGCCCTAACTTTGTTTCCGACAGCAGCCGGAGTCGGGGTTTGGTTTCTGTTGAACAAATTGGCCAAGCAGACAACAATGGCCCGCCAAGAAATTGAAAGTCTCCATTACGATACAATCTCTCAATTAAAACTATTAATTTCGGACGCTGAAACTATCTTAGGCGAAATTCAACAGCAAAGTCATCCGGCAGAGGCAGAAACAGACCTTTTATTCCCCGATGCCCAAATTCAAGAATTTGCTCCGGTTAACTATGGCAATTACCAAAAGTTATTGACGGCCGGCGACTATGCTAAACAGGGAGATGCTTGTTTCTTTGAAAACCGTTATCAAGATGCGATCGCAGCTTACGATCAGGCCCTGCAAATTCAGCCGGATTTAGCCGATACTTGGAATAACCGAGGAGTAGTGCTCACGAGAATGCAGCGGTATCCAGAGGCGATCGCCTCTTACGAACAAGCTACTACAATTCGTCCGAATTATCCCGATGCTTGGAACAATCGAGGCGTGGTATTGTTGGAGTTGCAGAAGTACCAAGAGGCGATCGGCTGTTACGAACAGGCAATTCAAGCCAAACCCGATTATGCCGATGCTTGGAACAACCGAGGCGTTGCTTTTTCCAAAATGCAGGAGTACGAACAAGCAGTTATTTCTTACAATCAAGCCCTACAAATTAAAAATGATTATACTGACGCTTGGAACAATCGAGGCGTGGCACTCTCCAAATTGCAAAAATACGAAGCTGCGATTGATTCCTACGACAATGCTGCTAAAATCCGGCCTGACTTTTACAGAATTTGGTATAATAAAGCCCGATGTTATGCCTTACAAGGTAAAATTGAATTAGCAATTGAAAATTTAAAGCGCGCCCTCAATCTTAATCCCAATGTGTGTAAAGAGTTGGCAAAAAGTGAAGCTGATTTAGAAAAAATTCGCGAACACGACGCATTCAAGCAGTTGATTAATTGAGCGGAACTAAGTAGATGAGTGGGAAAATACATACAGCCTATTCCAGGTTTATGAAGTGTAGGGACAAAGGTTTTCGCCTTTTCCCTACGGGGATAGAACGATAGGCGGGGGTACTTCATAAACATAGAATCTGCTTTAAGTAGTCAAAAGCGAGTGAAACGAAGCTATTGGCTTTCGGTTCTGGCAGTTGTACATTCGGTTATACAGCAAGGTTTATTTGTGCCTACCTACTTACTTCTGTTTGATTACTACCAAAGTAATGTCATCAAATACTTTTTGCTCCCCGATGTATCGCCGCACGTCGTCAATAACAGCTTGCTTGATTTCTGTTGCTGACTGTTCCCTGTTAAGGACAACAACTTCAATCAATGGTTCGATACCGTATTGATCTTTCTTCATATCAAAAGCTTCGGTAATTCCATCTGTGTAGAGTACGACAACATCCCCCGAATTCAATTGTATGTCAGTAGTAGCAATGAAATCGGCAATATCTGCTTCCAAGGCGATGGGAAAGCCTAACTCCATGGTATCAATCCGCTCTACTTCGCCGCTGGAACGCACGACAATCACCTCTTCGTGCTGTCCGCTCAAACGCAGGATGTTGTCCCCCCGATATTCCAGCAAAGAAAGGCTCATATTTTTCCCGGAATCCATGCGATCTACGTTGTCAAAAAGCGTTTGGTTGACGGTCTGCAATAATTTAACGGGGTCGGTTTCATTGTGGATCAACAAAGTGCGAATTGCTGTTTGCGCCATAATCATTAACACGCCACTTTCTAAACCGTGTCCTGTCACGTCGCCGATGCCAATTGTGGCTTTACCGCCGTAATTTAGTACGTCGTAGTAGTCGCCACCGACTTCATCAGCCGGTTCCATGAATCCAGCTATTTCTAGCCCTTCTATTGACTCTAATTCCTGCTGTTTAGGCAAAATCATTTGTTGCAGGCGGCGGGTTACGTCTAGTTCCGCACTCATGCGAAGGTTTTCTACTTTTAGCCGTTCGTTCAAAACCAATATTTCTCTATTAGCTTGGGCTAATTGTGCGGTGCGTTCTTCTACTTTTTGTTCTAGGGTTTGATAAAGTTGGGCATTTTCTAGGGAAATAGCAGCTTGGGCAGAAATTATGCTCAATACTGCTAATCTGTCTGCTGTAAAAGCGCCAGTTGCGAGATTGTTTTCTAGATACAAAATGCCGATGAGTTTGCCTTGATTGATGATGGGGGCGCACAAGACTGATTTGGGTTGATTAATTGCAATATAAGGCTCTGCGGTAAAGGTTCCTTCGCGGACGGCATCGTTTAAAACTACATCTGACTGAGTTCTTGCGACATAATTGATAATAGATGTCGGGAGATTTTGACTGTTATTAACAGCAAGAGATTGCAGGACTTGGACGGAACCGTCAACGTCTCCGGCAGCTTCAATTCTGAGTTCGCCCCTGCTGTTTAGCAAGATGAGAAAACCTTTTTGAGCTCCGGCATTTTCAATGGTAAGTTTAATTAAGTTTGACAGTAAGGATGCTAATACTACTTCGCCGGATATTGCTTGCGATGCTTTGATTACTGTGGTAAAATCCAGCATAAACGAGCTGCTGCTGCCTGTGGATGTTGGCCGAACGGATGTTTGTGTGCCAGAAACGCTCGTGCTTCTTGATGTTTGTCTCAGCAATAGCTGCGGGTAGCGGGTATCTAAGTCTTTAACTTTGGCGGATGCACCCCAGCGGAGATAGGAATAGCGGGCATTTTGCAAGTAGGTTTTGGCAATTAGAGTTTTATTTTTAGATATGTAAAACTTAGCAGCTAGTTCGTAGGAGAGGGCTTCTTCATTGAGATACTCGTTTTCTCGGGCGGAGGCGACCGCGCGATCGTACCAGTCCATTGCTTCAAAGTTTGGGAGCATCTCAATTTGGCAAATAGACTGCTAGCAGGTAAAATAAACAGACTACATCAGGGGAAAAAATGAGTATAA
>NZ_JAUBUG010000069.1:0-35391 GCF_036705345.1 Microcoleus sp. B3-D2 | reverse complement strand
AGAGGTACTGGAATCATAATGAACCCTCCTGTATTTATTGTTTTAAGCACTGCATAGCCCTTAACTGAACCGTATTGAGTTATAACTCACTGTTCATCTTGGTAACGAGAGAAAAAGCAAATTAGGACGCTTGCTGGTGTCCCATCTTGAGGAAGATGGTTTCTAAGTCTTCTTGAGTGCAGTGGAATTCGGTTAGGGGAATGTTGGCGGCGACGAGTTCCCGTAATAAATTTGCGGCATCTTCCGGGCTTCCTGAAAAATCAACGCACACCTGTTGAGTTTCCGGGATTATTGCCCAATTTTCCACCCAAGGAAAGTTTTTTAATGCCGATGTTAGCGCTTCTAATTTATTTCCTAAAACCGACATAAAAATTTGCTGGCGGCTGAGGCGTTTGTAAAGTTCTTGTAACGGTGCGCTTTCGACCAGATATCCGAGTTCCATGATGCCGACCCAGGTACAAAGTTCGGCTAAGTCGCTGAGGACGTGAGATGATATGACTACGGTCATGCCGGCTTCTTGCAAAACTTTGATAATTTCGCGGAACTGCATTCGGGCGATCGGATCTAAGCCAGAAACGGGTTCGTCTAACAACAGCAACAGCGGTTCGTGGATAATAGTTCTCCCCAAACTGAGTCGCTGTTTCATCCCCCGCGACAGGGTGGAAATTAAGCTGTTGCGCTTGTTGGTTAGTTGCACGAGTTCTAACACGGAGTTGATTCGCTCTCGGCGGCGCGGTTGCTGGAGGTTGTAGAGTCGGGCAAAATAGTCTAAATAATCCCAAACAGTCAAGTCGTCGTAGAGGGGAAAGTCGTCGGGAAGAAAGCCGATGCGCTGTTTGAGAATCGGGTGCGATCGATCGCGCAATAACCTATCGCCGTTGATGTAAATTTCCCCTATAGTCGGTTCCTCAGCCGCCGCCAGCATTCGCAGCAAAGTAGTTTTGCCGGCACCGTTGGGGCCTATCAGTCCGCATACTTCACCTGCTGCTACTTGCAAATCGATGTCATTGACGGCTATATGGCGATCGAATTGTTTCGTCAGCCCGCGAGTTTCTATTGCTAGTTGTTTTGCCATGTTTGGAGGGTGAATGAAGTTTTATCCGTGCATTCCTGGCATGAACAGAAGTTATATCAAGTCCGATCGATCCGATCCGTTTTTACATGATGCCATGTCTTGTAGGGGCAGGTTCACCGACAATAATTGCCGAAAACCGACAATCTCATAAACCTGCCCCCGCCAGACGACAAATCGCTAATCTACCGGACAGGATATTACGCATCAACACCAAAGAAACCGGGTTGTTGTCGCTTTTAGGTGCTATAACTAACTATTCCCAAAAAAAAAGCGTTTCCGATCGCCCGTGCGTAAATTGCCCCAATCGGGGTAGGCACGGGGACACTACGCCTACAAATCTTCATGAATGATTGAGAGTTGTTATAGATTAAGTCTGCACGGAAAATTCCTCGGGATCGATATCCCAATTTACCCAGCCAATTGCCTCCCTAGCTGATGTCAGGTTAGGTGGAACTCTCAAAGCGTGAATGAATCCCGTACTCGGACAAGTCATTTTTAACAAACAAATCGGCTCGACATCGGCGTTATCTATTTGTAATAGTGCATATTCCTGCCAACTATCTATTTGTTTTGCTGACAATTCTTGAATTATGCGATCGTAACCAATTCCTTGAATTAACACTCGCCGAACTTCGGCATTCTCTTCTGCTAAAAGCCATTGGGATTGCCATTTATTTGGGTGTACTTTTCCGTATTTTTCAGGCAATCTGACGCCGTGATAATAGTAAAAATTCCATCCATCCGCAAACTCAATGGCAGGTTCTCCTTCCGCGTGCAAGCGATTTTGACTGTCAAAGCGCAGGTGGCGGGGGCGATCGCACACCGCGCAAAACTTTTCAAAGGGAAATATAAAACCGCAATGCTCGAAAAGCAGCTTTTGGCAGTGATGTATTTCTTGAGCCTTTTGGGAAAGATTGACGCCTAATGAAGAGATATACAATTGGGTCAAATAGATTTCTTTAAACAAAGTCGTGGGGGTTTCAGGGGAGCTCAGGTATAACAAATAATTGGGAGAAACATTCCCCTTCGTTCGTTTCGTTTGTTCCGATCGCGCATAACTGCCAACCGATTCGTACATTAGCGAACTCAGTGTGCTGTCTGCTTCGGGCTCGATCGTCATGCGATGGAACTCATACCCCCACACCGGCGGACTTGCAAATTCTCCCACAATCGATGGGGACATCCATTTCCAGTCTAGCTCTTCCCCCAATCTATTGCTGTCCCATTCGTCTGAGCAGTTTTGTGAATGGTCGTGTTCGAGCAAGTTTAAGATTTGGAGATAAGCGTCGCGGGGACTGGTGCAAATAATAACTTCAGGTTCTTCTTTGCCCATAGCAGCGTAGGCAACTTTGACTGCTTCTGTGGCTTTTTGAGCATCAATTGGCCTAGTCGAGAGAGTAAGACGTTTCTGTCCGAGTTCGCCTAACACGCTAATATCGGTAATTCGATTGCCGTAAAGAGACAGTGTTGTCAGATTGGTGAGCGATCTCAAGGCGCTGATGTCGGTAATTTGATTGCTGTTGAGAGACAGTATTGTCAGATTGGTGAGCGATCGCAAGGCGCTGATGTCGGTAATTTGATTGCTGTTGAGAGACAGTATTGTCAGATTGGTGAGCAATCGCAAGGCGCTGATGTCAGTAATTTGATTGCTGTTGAGAGACAGTGTGGTCAGATTGGTGAGCAATCGCAAGGCGCTGATGTCAGTAATTTGATTGTGGTCCAGATGCAGTGTGGTCAGATTGGTGAGCGATCGCAAGGCGCTGATGTCAGTAATTTGATTGTGGCCCAGATGCAGTGTGGTCAGATTGGTGAGCGAGCCGAGAAAGCTGATGTCGGTAATTTGATTGCGCCAGAGATTCAGTGTGGTCAGATTGGTGAGCGAGCCGAGAAAGCTGATGTCGGTAATTCGATTGCTGTCGAGAGACAGTGTGGTCAGATTGGTGAGCGAGCCGAGAAAGCTGATGTCGGTAATTCGATGATTGCTGTCGAGATGCAGTGTGGTCAGATTGGTGAGCGAGCCGAGAAAGCTGATGTCGGTAATGTAATTGTGGTCCAGATGCAGTGTGGTCAGATTGGTGAGCGAGCCGAGAAAGCTGATGTCGGTAATTCTCTTGTTGTCGAGACGCAGTGTGGTCAGATTGGTGAGCGAGCCGAGAAAGCTGATGTCGGTAATTGGATTGCTGCCGAGATTCAGTGTTGTTAGATTGGTGAGCCAGCCAAGGAAGCTGAAGTCGGTAATTTGATTGCCCCAGAGATCCAGTGTTGTTAGATTGGTGAGCGAGCCGAGGATACTGATGTCGGTAATTTGATTGTGGCCCAGATTCAGTGTGGTCAGATTGGTGAGCGAGCCGAGGAAGCTGATGTCGGTAATTCGATTGCTGCTGAGATTCAGTGTTGTCAGATTGGTGAGCGAGCCGAGGAAGCTGATGTCGATAATTTGATTGTGGCCCAGATTCAGTGTGGTCAGATTGGTGAGCGAGCCGAGGAAGCTGGTGTCGGTAATTTGATTGTGACCCAGATTCAGTGTGGTCAGATTGGTGAGCGAGCCGAGGAAGCTGATGTCGATAATTTGATTGTAGTTGAGGTTCAGTGTTGTCAGATTGGTGAGCGAGCCGAGGAAGCTGGTGTCGGTAATTCCATTGCTGCTGAGATCCAGTGTTGTCAGATTGGTGAGTGAGTCGAGGAAGCTGATGTCGGTAATTTGATTGTTGTTGAGATCCAGTGTTGTCAGATTGGTGAGCCAGCCGAGGAAGCAGATGTCGGTAATTCGATTGCTAGCCAGATCCAGTGCTGTCAAATGGGTGAGCCAGCCGAGGAAGCAGATGTCGGTAATTTGATTGTGGCCGAGATCGAGTCTTGTCAGATTGATGAGCGAGTCGAGGGAGCTGATGTCGGTAATTCTAGTGTTGCTGAGATCGAGTGTTGTCATGCTTAAAAGTATCTGCTCCGCTGCTTGTGCGTCATCAGTGCCAGCCTTTTTTAGCAACACTTTAACTGTGTGCCTTGCCTCTTGTGAAAGGCTGTCAATATGCCTGCACCAGTCCGCAAAGCGGCTAAAACTCATTGGCTCGTTTGGTTGTTTTTCGGACATAAAACACTCCGAGATACGTAATGGGGCATGGGGCAGGGGGCATGGATAATGATAATACAGGTGACTGTTGACTGTTGACTGTTGAATATTACAAATCGCCCTTGCGTACCTTCTATTACTGAATTAAGTCTTCTATTTCAAATCTTCCAGCTTCATCCGAGGATCGACAGCTTTTAGCAGCAAATCTGCCAACAAATTCCCAACCATCAACCTCGTCGCACCCATCATCAAACTTGCCATTACTAAATACAAATCTTGAGTGTTCACCGCTTCCAAAGTAAGCTTTTCCAAACCCGGCCCCTTAAAGAAAAATTCCGCAATAAACGTACCGCTCAAAAAACTAGCTTGCCTCAAAACCCAATAGAGTAATCAACGGATTAACAGCATTCCGCAAAGCGTGAACGTAAATTACTCGATCGTCCGGCAAACCTTTCGCCCTTGCTGTGCGGATGTAATCTTGACGCAGCACGTCCAAAAATTGTCCGCGCATCAATCTTTGCAAACCCGCAAAACCAGTAAGGCCCAGGGCGACTGTTGGCAAAATTAAGTGCCAGCCGTAATCGAGGATTTGACCCCACATTCAGTAAGTCAGCGCGATCGATACAAGTCATTACTCCGACGGGAAACAGAGGCGAAGTATTTTGAGCAAAAAATAGCAGCAGCAACCCTGTGATCAAGCTGGGAAATCCTTGTCCCCTGTAGCTAACTACTTGTAGAAATCCATCGCCGCAATTATATCAAGTTTGCACGGAAAATTCCTCGGGATCGATATCCCAATTTACCCAGCGAATTGCCTCCCTAGCAGATGTCAGGTTAGGCGGCACTCTCAAAGCGTGAATGAATCCCGTACTCGGACAAGTCATTTTTAACAAACAAATCGGCTCGACATCGGCATTATCTATTTGTAATAGTGCATATTCCTGCCAACTATCTATTTGTTCTGCTGACAACTCTTGACAAATGCGATCGTAACCAATTCCTTGAATTAACACTCGCCTCATTTCGGCATTTGTTTCTGATAAAAGCCATTCTGCTTGCCACAAATCGGGGTGTACTTTTCCGTATTTTTCCGGCAATCTGACGCCGTGATAATAGTAAAAATTCCATCCGTCAGCAAACTCGATCGCAGGTTCTCCTTCAGCGTGCCAGCGGTTTTGACTGTTAAACCGAAGGTGGCGGGGGCGATCGCATACATAACAAATCTTTTCAAACGGAAATATCCAACCGCAATGCTCGAAAAGCAGCTTTTGGCAGCGATGTATTTCTTGTGCCTTTTGGGAGATATTGATGCCTGATGAAGAGACATACAACTCAGTTAAATAGATTTCTTTAAGCAAAGTCGTGGAGGTTTCAGGGGAGATCAGGTCGTACAAATAACGGGAAAAATCATGCTCTATAGTTGGTTCCGATCGCCCATATTCGTCAGCAAATTCCCTCATTAGCCAAATCAGTGTGCTATCTGCTTGGGAATCGATCGTCATTCGGTCGAGCTCGTAACCCCACACCGCCGGACTCGCAAATTCTCCCACAATCGATCGGAACATCCATTTCCAGTATAGCTTTTTCCCCGCTCTATTCCAGCGCCATTCGTTTGAGCAGTTTTGTGAACGATCGCGTTTCGGCAAGTTGAAGATTTGGAGATAAGCGTCGCGGGGACTGCTGCAAATAATCACTTCTGGTTCTTCTAGGCCAATAGTTGCATAGGCAATTTTGACTGCTTCTGTGGCTTTTTGAGCATCAATTGGCTTAGTCGAGAGAGTCAGACGTTTCTGTGCGAGTTCACCTAACACGCTGAGAGGGGCAATTTGATAGTAGTTGGAATCGATGTCTGTCAGATTGGTGAGTGATCGTAACGCGCTGATGTCGGTAATTTGATTGCTTCTGAGATGCAGTGTTGTCAAATTGATCAGCGAGCCGAGGGAGCTGATGTCGGTAATTTGATTGTTGTTGAGATAGATCTCTGTCAGATTGGTGAGGGAACCAAGGGAGCTGATGTCGGTAATTTGATTGTTTTTGAGATACAGTCTTGTCAGATTAGTGAGAGATAGCAACGCGCTGATATCTGTAATTTGATTGTCCTCCAGATACAGTGTTGTCAGATTGGTGAGCGAGCCGAGGGAGCTGATGTCGGTAATTTGATTGCAGTAGAGATACAGTGTTGTCAGATTGGTGAGCGAGCCCAGGAATCTGATGTCGGTAATTTGATTGTGGTAGAGATACAGTGTTGTCAGATTGGTGAGCGAGCCCAGGAATCTGATGTCGGTAATTTGATTGAGCCTGAGATCGAGTGTTGTCAGATTGGTGAGCGAGCCGGGGAAACTGATGTCGGTAATTTGATTTTTTTCGAGATTCAGTGTTGTCAGATTGGTGAGCGATCGGAAGACGCTGAAGTCGGTAATTTGATTGTAGCTGAGATCGAGTATTGTCAGATTGGTGAGCGAGCCGAGGAAGCTGATATCGGTAATTCGATTGCTTCTGAGATTCAGTGTTGTCAGATTGGTGAGCGAGCCGAGGAAGCTGATGTCGCTAATTCGATTGTCGCTGAGATTTAGTTCTGTCAGATTGGTGAGCGAGCCGAGAGAGCTGATGTCGGTAATTTGATTGTTGTTGAGATGCAGTGTTGTCAGATTGGTGAGCGAGCCGAGAGAGCTGATGTCGGTAATTCGATTGTTGTTGAGATGCAGTGTTGTCAGATTGGTGAGCGAGCCGAGAGAGCTGATGTCGGTAATTCGATTGTTGTTGAGATGCAGTGTTGTCAGATTGGTGAGCGAGCCGAGGAAACTGATGTCGGTAATTCGATTGTTGTTGAGATGCAGTGTTGTCAGATTGGTGAGCGAGCCGAGGGAGCTGATGTCGGTAATTCGATTGTCGCTGAGATCCAGTCTTGTCATGCTTGAAAGTATCCGCTCTGCTGCTTCAGCGTCATCCGTGCCAGCCTTTTTTAACAACACTTTAACTGTGTGCCTTGCCTCTTCTGAAAAACTGTCAATATGCCTGTACGCGTCGGCAAAGCGACTAAAACTCATTAGACATCTCCTAACAAGCCTGTTAAAGGCAGGCAGGATGCCTACCCCACAATAATTATAGGAGATGTCTATTGGCTCGTGTGGTTGTTTTTCTGACATAAAACACTCCTAGATGGGGAATGGGGCATTGGGCAGGGATAATGGGAATACTGTTGACTGTTGACTGTTGACTATTACAAATCGCCCTTGCGTACCTTCTGTTACTCAATTAAGTCTACTATTTCAAATCTTCCAGCTTAATCCGAGGATCGACAGCTTTCAGCAGCAAATCCGCCAACAAATTCCCCACAATCAACATCGTCGCACCCATCATCAAACTTGCCATTACTAAATACAAATCTTGATTGTTCACCGCCTCCAAAGTCAGCTTTCCCAAACCCGGCCAATTAAAGAAATATTCGGCAATAAACGCACCGCTCAACAAACTAGCAAACTCAAAACCCAATAGCGTAATCAACGGATTAACAGCATTCCGCAAAGCATGAATGTAAATTACTCGATCGTCCGGCAAACCTTTAGCCCGTGCTGTTCGGATATAATCTTGACGCAGCACGTCCAAAAATTGTCCGCGCATCAATCTTTGCAAACCCGCAAAACCAGTAAGGCTGAGGGCGACAGTTGGCAAAATTAAGTGCCAGCCGTAATCGAGGATTTGACCCCACCAAGGTAAGTCTGCGTGGTCGATGCTTGTCATTCCGCCGACGGGAAACAGAGGCGAAGTATTCTGAGCAAAAAATAGCAGCAGCAACGCTGTGATAAAGCTCGGAAATCCCTGTCCGGTGTAGCTGACTACTTGCAGAACTCGATCGACTGTACGGTTTTGATTGACGGCCGCGACAATTCCCAAGGGAATCGCGATCGCCCAAGTTACAATCAAAGATGCGATCGCCATTAATAACGTCGCCGGTACCCGTTCCCACAGCAGCGAAGCTACCGATCGCTGATACACAAAACTCGTGCCAAAATTCCCCCGCGTCACAATTTGTTGCAGCCACAGCCAATACTGCACAATCGCTGGTTTATCTAAGCCGAACTGCTGTTCGAGTTGCTTGAGTGTCTCCGGCGAAATCTTCGGATTTTGGCTCAATGTATCCAAGTAATTTCCCGGTGCTAGCTCAATAATTGCAAAACAAAGAGCCGATGCCAAAAATAGGGTTAAAAGTGCCTGCAACAGTCGCTTTAAAACATAAGTAAATGTCTCGCTGCCAAACAGAGAATTCAACCTTCGCCAATTTCGATTCAATTTAATAGAAGTCATAGGATTTTAGATTTTAGATTTTAGATTTTAGATTTGAAGAATTGTGAATGATATTAATTCCGGTTGCATCGGAATGATTTAACCACAGAGAACGCAGAGATCGCAGAGAAAAAGAAGAGAGAGATGAATAATTCCGATGCAAAGGTCAAGGATATTATTTGTCAGTAGTTTTTATTCAAGTGTCAGCAGTCAACTGTCAACTGTCAACTGCCAACAGTTAACTAACTAATACTCCACTAGCGTGACGATCGGCACATCGGGCAATTTCTGCCTGCCACCCAAAGCCTGCAATTCAATGATAAAAGCAAAACCGACAAGCTCGCAGCCAGCTTGTTCCAACAATTTAGCCGTCGCCGCCGCTGTTCCGCCAGTGGCGATTAAATCGTCCACAATCAGCACTCGGCTGCCCGATGCCATCGCATCTCGGTGCATCTCCAGCCGATCGACACCGTATTCCAATTCGTACTCAGCAAAATGAACCGCACCGGGCAGTTTCCCTGGTTTGCGGACAGGAATAAAGCCTATTCCCATTTTATAAGCCAAAGGCGCGCCAAAGATGAAGCCCCGAGATTCCATGCCCACCACATAGTCAACAGACATTGCAGAGCATTTTTCCGCTAAGCTGTCAATGGTGTAGCTGAGCCCTTGCGGGTCGCGCAGCAAAGTTGTAATGTCTCGAAACATAATTCCCGGCTTTGGGAAATCAGGAATGTCGCGAATCAGAGATTTGAGATCCATAAGCTTGCAGATCGGCGTTGAGGGTAACGAGACATCAAAAATGCTACAATAATAACGTCAAAATTTAAAAAATTAAAAATAAAAATTAAAACTAAGAGCTTCTTTAATTTTTATTCTTTAATTGCTTAATCCTTTACGTACTATGTAAACAAATGTCATAATTCCCTAACAAGAGGGTTGAATATCAACATTTGTCACCCTATGATCTAAAGTCAAAAATCTAATATCTAAAATCCAATGATTAAGTTGGCAGCACGAGTGGGTGAGGTTTCTCCTTCTATAACCTTGGCGATCGCCGCTAAGGCTAAAGCCATGAAGGCCGAAGGGATTGATGTCTGTAGTTTGAGCACGGGAGAACCCGACTTTGATACCCCCGAACACGTTAAAGCAGCGGCAAAACAAGCTTTAGACGAGGGGAAGACTAAATACGGCCCTGTGGCTGGGGAACTGCAGTTAAAAGTTGCGATCGCCCGCAAACTCCAATCCGACAACAATCTCAACTATCAACCAGAAAATATCATTGTCACCAACGGCGGCAAACATTCCCTCTACAATCTGATGATGGCTCTGATCGAGCCTGGAGAGGAAGTAATTATTCCGGCTCCCTACTGGCTGAGTTACCCTGAAATGGTTAAACTCGCCAGCGGTAAGCCAGTAATTGTACAGACTGATGCTTCTACAGCATATAAAATTACACCGGAACAACTGAGTCGAGCGATTACTCCCAAAACCAAGTTATTTGTACTGAATTCGCCTTCTAACCCGACGGGAATGGTGTATACTCCGGCGGAAATCAAAGCCTTGGCCGAGGTGATAGTCGATCGAGATATTTTAGTCGTTGCTGACGAAATTTACGAAAAAATTATATATGACGACGCCCAACACGTCAGCATCGGTTCCCTGGGCAAAGAAATCTTCGATCGCACCCTGATCAGCAGCGGTTTTGCTAAAGCTTACTCGATGACAGGCTGGCGAATCGGTTATTTGGCCGGGCCGATCGAATTAATCAAAGCCACCAGCACAATTCAAGGTCACAGTACCTCAAACGTGTGTACCTTTGCACAGTACGGCGCGATCGCAGCTTTGGAAAGCAGCCAAGAATCTGTCGAAAAAATGCGTCAAGCTTTTGCCGAAAGGCGTCAGGTAATATTTGAATTACTCGATGCTATCCCGGGAATTAGCTGCATCAAACCAGACGGTGCTTTCTATATGTTTGTCAACATCAGCAAGACTGGAATGAATTCTTTGGAATTTTGCGACGCTTTCTTAGAACAGCAGCAAGTAGCAGTTATTCCGGGGATTGCTTTTGGTGCAGACGACCACATTCGCTTGTCTTACGCCACCGATTTAGGCACAATTAAAAAAGCCGTAGAAAGGCTCGATAAATTTGTCCGCAGCATCTAAAAATTAGTCTGTTGACTGTTGACTGTTGACTGTTGACTGTTGACTGTTAACGGTTAACGGTTGACTGTTAACTGTTAACTGTTAACTGTTCACAACTGACAACCAACAACTGACTAATCACTAAAGCTGTTTAGTCATAATCTCTTTGAGCAAATCCAGCCCCTTCTTAACTCGCCGAGAAACAGTCACCGCACTGATACCTAAGCGTTCAGCCGTTTCTTTCTGCGTCAAATCGTAGAGAAAAACAAACTCCAATATCTCGCGAGTCCGTTGTTCCAACATAGCCAAAGCTTGCTGTACGCGAATTTGATCCTCTTGCGCCAACTGAAAACTCCGATACTTAGTATCGGGCACCAATTCTCCCAGACAAGTAGCCCCCTCATCCTCATCTTGCATCGGCGCGTCCAAACTCAGAGGCGATCGGTTGAGATGGGCCAACTTAATTTCTTGCCATTCTTCTAAAGAAACCTCAAGGACTGCTGCTACTTCAGCATCCGTAGGTTTGCGGTTTAACTGCACCTGCAAATCCTTGATCGCTGCTACTGATTTGCGTTCCAGGGACTGCCAGTGGCGGGGAAAGCGCACAGAAGGGCTTTTGTCCCGCAAGTAGTGTTGAATTTCGCCCCGTATGTAGGGAATTGCAAAGGAACTAAAAGCGTGTCCCTTCGCGATCTCAAACCGCTCGATCGCCCTGATCAACCCCATACATCCGACTTGCAGCAAATCGTCATAGCTTTCACCGCACTGGTTGATCCAGTGGTAAACTTCTTTTCTGACCAGTCCAATATTCAGTTTAACTAACTGATTGCGGATTTCATTCGATCCAGAAATTTGGTACTCGCGCAACAATTGGAAATTTTCGCTTTTTAGCTCGTTCGGCACTGTGGTAGACATGGTGACATAAGGGTTGGTAGAGCAGAGGACGGAGGTTGCTTTAGATCTAGCTTCTTATCTAGTCTAAAACAATTCACTTTTAGCTAGTGTAATCCTAGCACTTAATAGGTGTGATACCGGACACACCAGTTTAACTTTCGGAACGTGAACGGATTTAGCGGGATTATCAGAAGGTTTTCGGCATAAGGCAGACTTTTACCAGGTAGAAGGCCTTCAACCGAATCCCCAATTTAACCAGGTTTTTTTAAAAATATATTATAAGCTGAAAGCGCTTTGACTACAATACTTTAATTAATAAAAAATCCCAACTTCATAACTTGCCAATCACCACAATTCAATCATAAATTTAGTCATTAGTCAACAGTCCTAAGTTATGTTGCTCAAGACTGTTGGCTAATGAAGAGCGAGCAGTACCTTTAGGATAAAAAACTACTCAAGTTCGATCGATCCAGAAAGCCAATTTTACGATACTGAAGGCTCAATGCGAGCGTAAAACAAACCCCGAATTTTCACGTCCAGAGCGGGTCTAGCTCCCAAATCAGTATCAGAAGGCTGCGTACTCTCAAAAATTCCGCCGATTTCGCCAGTGGCGCTGTTGACTTTAGCAACTTGGAGAGAAATTTTGCCAGCTTTGGTGCTGGTGTCAGCTACCTTAACATTAGCCCGCACACGTTTGGAATTGTCAGAAGCCGGAAGCGCTACAGCATTGTCATAGCCAGTCGCTACCCCGCGACCTTTAGGGTCTAAAAAGCCTGCGCTGCGGTAAGAAGGAACGTTAAACTCCCCTCTCAAATCGGTGGAAGTATTGATAGCAACCACTCCGGGCTCGGAACTGGCTACCAGTTCTTTAATAGTGAACAAGAAAGGTACTTGCTCTCCGCCCGGTAATTGAATCGTAATTGCTTGAAAGTCCAAGCCGTCCTCTTCTTTGAAAGTCAGAGTCCCGTCATTACCCACCTTGAGCGTACCTTGAACTTGGTCAATGCTCGAGGTGAACCGCGTCAGCAATTTACCAGGCACAAATTCCGCTTCTTGGCGTTTGTTTGCTGGTTCTTCCTTGACAAAATAAGTTGTGGGCTGCAAACACAAACCACTCAGTTTATAGGTGCCACCCGCTTCGATGGGGATCGAGCCCCGAGAAGTTTCTGCCAAGCTAGGGCAGTTATTAGCCAAGCCAGTACCTCTAATCTCGTCGTAGGTGAGCAACTCGGTAGTCGCCACCGTCGTGTCAGAAGCAGAAGAACAAGCAACCAGCGCACTCATGCAAAATGCTAAAAGTGCAACAATTAAAGCACGATATTTCATTGCCAACCTCAATATCCAACATCGGATTATATTAAGAAAAAGCCCTACTTCGAGCAAAATATAATTGCCCGCCGGCAGGCTAGGCCAGCGCTTAGGGCAGCATTTAGATCCAGATCGCTCGCTTCACAGACACCGGCATTGACTCAAAAAATCAAGCTAGTGCGCCGTGAAAATAAGCATGAACTTATGATTTCTCAATCATGTTCGGATCGCAGCCCAATACACATGGTACGACGGGTGGTGCTCTTTTCCTGACTTGGACTGCAAATTAATATTGCTTAAGTCAACCTACTTAAGTTACTTTGCTTATGGCCCCGAATGACGATCGCGACTAGCTCGATTAGTCGGTTGACCAAAAGGCTGGGGACAAAGGCCTTGTAGATTTCAAAGGAAGCAGCGGTATGGACAACGGCAAAGATTTAGAGTCAGAAAAGTTGCAGTCTCAAATGCAATCAGTGACAGAGGCGATTCGGACTTTAGCCGAAAGTTGTCAGGGAGACAGTCTGCTGCTTTTGGCCCTGCTGCGGAGGCTGGAAGCTTCGCACCGGGAAATTCGGGACGGTTTGTTTCAAGCGTCTTTTCCCGACAACCGCCAAGCACTTTACAAACTGCTCAGGAATATTGAAGCCAATGGCGGCTGGCCTTACATCCACCGCATGAAACTTCGATCGCTCTTGGGGTACACCCAACAATTATTATCTCCTCTAGAAGATTCTCCAGCCGAGCCGCCAGAAGACTCGGCCGAAACTCCCCAGGACGTTAAATAGTTTTGAGTGATGAGTTTAGTGAGTTTTACATTAACTCATCACTCATCACTGAGCTGCGCGATCGCACCTAGAACCCGAAAGGTGTAGGAAAAGGTATCTGGTTCGGCATCGGCGTCGGGAATATCGGCGTCTGGCCGGGCATTGGCAATAGTCCGGGAGTCGGGGGGATCGAACTAATTGATAGCAGAGGCGAATCAGGCACGCTAACTGTCGGCGGAGTTGGAATCCTCGAAGCAGTCGGAGTCGGAGTCGGTGCTGCAGTCGGCGTCGGAGTCGGTGCTGCTGTCGGCGTCGGAGTCGGTGCTGCTGTCGGAGTCGGCGTCGGTGCTGCTGTGGGAGTTGGAGTTGGCGTCGGAGTCGGTGCTGCTGTCGGAGTTGGAGTCGGCGTCGGAGTCGGTGCTGCTGTCGGAGTTGGAGTCGGCGTCGGAGTCGGAGTCGGCGTCGGAGTTGGAGTTGGAGTATCAGTCGGAGTTGGAGTTGGAGTTGGAGTATCAGTCGGAGTTGGAGTTGGAGTTGGAGTATCAGTCGGAGTTGGAGTTAGAGTTGGATCTGTAGTTGTGGTGGTAACTGTAGTTGTAGTTGTAGTTGTAATGGTGGTTGGTCTGGGGGTAACTGTCCCAGTCACAGCGATAAAATCATTCGCCTCGATCAGCGCCGCCGGAGTGTCTGTCAAAATTGCTAAAAGCTTGCCATCTTGCGTCGTAATTACTGTATCCCTGACATTTGCACCGTTACCTTGGCGAACTTGCAGTTGAGCGAAAGATAAATTGCTCGGCAGTCCAAAGAAATCCTCTGTGTCATTGTAATCAGTAATTAAAGCCAAACTGCCAGGCCCGGCTCCCAATCCAAAGACATCGCTGCCGCTGCCGCCAATCAGAGTATCCGAACCCTCACCTCCGATCAGAGAATCATTACCCTCTGCCCCAAATAAATTGTCATTGCCGAAACTGCCCAAAATTGTATCGTCGCCGATACCTCCGGCCAAGGAGTCATCGCCAAGACCGCCGTCGATACCATCATTACCTTTGCCGCCAAACAGGAAGTCATTACCTTCATCTCCCAGTACCGAGTCGTCGGCTTCATCGCCGCGAAGGGTATCGGAACCGCTGCCGCCAAAAGCTGTATCGTCAGCCTTCCCACCGAATATCTGGTCATTACCAGCATCTCCGAAGAGTGAATCGTTGTCGGCATTGCCGTACAAAGTGTCGTCGCCGTCGCTGGCGCTAAAGTAATCGTTGCCCTCACCGCCCAACATTTGATCCCTGCCGCTACCGCCGTTGAAAGAATCGTTCCCAAAATTCCCGTAGAGAAAGTCATCATCAGCATTCCCGAACACGGAATCGTCGCCGTCATCCCCTGTGAGGGTGTCGTTGCCAGTACCGCCGGCAATCACATCAAAGCCTCCGTTGCCAAAAACTAAGTCGTCCCCAGCGTCTCCCACCACGCTGTCTATCCCGTCGTTGCCTTCGAGGATGTCGTTGCCCAAACCGCCGCGAATCGAGTCGTCGCCGTTCCCGCCGGAAGCAAAATCGCGACCTTGGTTGCCAATGAGTTCGTCATTTCCTTCACCGCCAAGCAACGAATCTGCTCCGTCAGCTCCAAGAAGCTGGTCGTTGCCGCCGTCGCCCTCTAGGGTGTCATCTCCTCCCGCACCCAGGGGCGTGTCATCGCCATCTAAGCCGCGAATTCGATCGCTCAGCGGAGTTCCTAGAATAAAGTCGTTGCTGTCTGTGCCGATCAGGTTTGCCATACGGGATACACCGGTCCTCAATAAAATAAATTGTTTGAAATTATGTTAATCGCCTTCGTAACAAGGGATTGCTGCTTGCCTAGGTTAGCATAATTGAGATTTTGGCAATCTGGCGAAGGGGCGCTGGAAGTTTTGCTCGTGTCCGCAGTTGCGATCGGGGCTGGTATAATGCCCGATCGGCAATCTAATTTAGTTATTCTGGATTTTTTCAAATAGAAATTAGTCGATCGCACTCAAGGAAGTCAAACTCGACAAACGAAATGATGAAGAATCAAAAATGAATAACCTTTTTCATTCTTCCTCCTCCTCATTTTTTTACTTCTGATACCATTTTGAAACAAGAATGGAACTGTAGACCCGTGTTCCAAATCATGATAGTCATCTGTCATATCAATTCCGACAGTCAGGCCGGAATGATATCAAATCCGCGCTTCATCGTCCTGATAAAGTCGAATCAAGCTGCCAACAAATAATTCGCGCAATTTTCATTTTTTTGACCCCTCCTTCTACAGTCAACCGTCAACCGTCATTAGTCATCAGTCATCAGTCATCAGTCAACCGTCAACCGTCAACTTTTATTCGCTAATAGGTAACACTATCTCAAATTCACTTCCTCCCCCCAAAGTAGAATTCACATTAATTGTTCCGCCATGGGTTTCGACTACTATCTGGCGGGCGATCGCCAATCCTAACCCAGTGCCTTTTCCTACTGCCTTTGTTGTGAAAAGATGGTCAAAAATCCGCTGTTTCACTGATTCTGTCATGCCCGCACCGTTATCGGCAATCTGAATTTTGATGTGTCGATTTCCCAACTGACTGGTACGAACTGTGATACAGTGTGGATTTGCTTTAATTGCCTCCATACTGCGTCCTTGGTTTGATTCTTCTAGGGCATCGATCGCGTTAGCAAGCAGGTTCATAAAGACTTGGTTCAGTTGACCGGGAAAGCATTCGATTGGGGGGAGATTGCCGTAGTCTGTGACGACTTCGATCGCAGGATGGTGTTCGTTGGCTTTCAGCCGATGTTTCAAAATTAAGATAGTGCTGTCAATGCCCTCATGGATATTAAACGGAACTTTGTAGTCTTTATCGGCTCTGGAGAAGGTGCGGAGGCTCGTGCTAATGCCACGAATGCGATCGCATCCCACTTTCATCGACAACAGCATCTTTGGCAAATCTTCTAAGGCATACTCTAAATCAATATCCTCAGCATCTTCTTCAATTTCAGGGCCGGGATTGGGCAGTTTTTCTTGATATAATTTTAAGTGGGAAATCACATCTTTAATCGTGGTGGTTGCTTCCTCAATATTGCCGTTAATAAAGCCGACAGGATTATTGATTTCGTGAGCTATTCCTGTGACGAGATTGCCCAAAGCGGACATTTTTTCGCTTTGCACGATATGTAACTGTGCTTGCTGCAACTCAAGGAGCGATCGCTCTAATTCTTGTGCATAAGCTTGAGATTGTTGGTACAGGCGGGCATTTTCTAGAGAGATAGCCGCTTGGGCGCACAAAAGTTGGATGACTTCAGTGCGATCTTCTGTAAATGCACCAATTGTCAAGTTATTTTCTAGATATAACAACCCGATTAATTTACCCTGATTTAAAATCGGGGTACACAGCACACTTTTGGGCTTTTCCTGGAGCAAATACGGATCGGCAATAAAATCGTTTTGTACTGCTGCATTATCCAAAACGACAGTTTTCCAAGTCCGCTTAACATAGTTGACCACACCAGGGGGAAACTCGTCGTTGGCTGACAGCGGTACAGATATTGAGATGACATCTTGATTGAAGGAGGCTACAGCTTCGATGATGAGATTCCTATCCTTAAGCAACAGCAGAACTGCTTTTTTTGCCCCGGCATTTTCCATCACCACAGACATCAGGCCAGCCAGCACTTTTTCTAATTTAATTTCACTGGAGAGAGTTTGGGAGGCTTTGAGAATAGCGGCGAAATCGAGGGTTTCGTAAATACTGTTGCTGCTCGATAGACTTGTTGGGAATCTTTGATGTAAAATTGATGATTTTTTGATTGGGTGGAGGCGGGTTTGGGGGATTACAGAACGATTTTCTCTTGCCTGCAATATGGGAGAAAGAAGTTGGGGATAGCGTTTTTCTAAGTCATCAATTTTGGCTTTCGCACCCCAGCGAGCATAACAGTAGTAGGCTTCTTGCATATAAGCTTGCGCCACTTTTTCTTTGCCCCAGTCGAGGTAGAATTTAGCTGCTAATTCGTTAGCGAGAGCTTCTTCTTGGATGTATTCGTTTTCTTTCGCTCCGACGATCGCACGATCGTACATTTCAATAGCTTCTGCCCTCTGTCTGGCAACTCGGTATTTTTCTGCTTCTACCAACTGCCACTTATGCAAATAATTCATGGGGGCGTGTTCTGCCCAATGCTGCAACTTACTTTGATTTTCCTGAACTCGTTGCGACTGCGTTTCTAAATCAGCCTCAGACTCAGGAGTGGCCAGGGCTATGAGTGAGTCATAGAAATATAAACCAGCTTCGGAAGTAATTCCTACGCTTCCAGCTAGATACTGTCTTGCTCGATCGACATCTACTGCGGCCCGAGCAATGTCTCCCAGCAGGAATCTCAACGTCGCCCTGTACAGATAGAAGATGCAGAGTCGGTACAAATCGTTAGTGGCAAGCGACTGAGAAACCAGCTTCTCCTCATAGCGTTCCTCTTCAAAGGAAATCTCAAACTTGTTTGGATTACCCAATAACAACAGCGTTGTTTCCCAATAAATCGAACAATAATTTGCCGTCGTTAGTTGGTTGAGGTCGAGTAATTGCTGACGGTATGCCCGAATTTGGGGATCAAGTTCTGCCAAAGGTTGACCGCACCAGTAGGAATGTAGACAAAATCCATGCCCATTAAACCCGACAAACTCTAAATTTCCTGTTTCTAATGCGGCTTGATAGCCTGCCTGAAAAATGGGGAGAGTTTCCCGCAAATGCGATTTGCGATGGTACAAACAGAGTCCGATCGCAGCAAAAGTTGCAGGGCGAATATTTTTGGCCTCCGCCCTACTGCCAAGACGATAAGCTAATCGGCAAAATTGATCGGCTACCGTCACATCTTGTAGAAAGTTGTTGAGAAACATCCCATAGCAGCTATAGCTATAAGCTGAGGTACGACTGTTGCCATATTGGATAGATAAATTCACCTGTAAGGCAGTCACCAGCGCAAACAAAGACGAACCAGCCAGATAACAAGCTGTCGCAATACTTGCCGCCACTTGCATCGTGGCCAGTTTTTGGGCATCCACCATCGCTGGCAGATCAAATAACTCTTCAATAGGTCGATCGCCGATCGAGCTATTAATTTCCTGCACAGCTTGCTGAATATCTTCTGATGTAGGGGTATCGGGCAATTCTACTCCTAATTCTTTGAGACTCAACAAACCGATAGCAATTCCTTCTAAAAACTTGTTCTGGGACGATAATGCCTGAATTTTGACGATGTAAACGCTCACTCGCTCAAGGGGAGTTCTGGTATGATGAATCACAGTGTCAATCCACTGATTCATCTGGTCAAATTCGCCACAGAGTGAAGCCACTTCGGCGGCTATTTCGTGCAAGTTCAAGGTCATCTCGTACTGTCGTTGCCAAGCGCTCTCTCCAAGCAAATTTAGCCCGATCGCAGCATACTCGCGAGCAGCTTGATAAGCAGTAGCGGCTCTGGCCTTGCGGCAAGCCGTGAGGTTGAGTTGTGCCAAATCAGATCGTTCTGTTTGGTCTTCAATCAGCGCAATCCCATAATTCAACTGATTGACGACGGAAAAAATTTGCTCTTCTATAGCTGCGGGTGAAATTTGCTGGATCAGCAATTGTCCAATCTGATAGTGAGCACGCGATCGCTCTTGTTCGGGAATTAAAGAATAGGCAGCTTGCTGAACGCGATCGTGCAAAAACTTGTAATTCACCACCTCAGAATTTTCGGTTTCCTCCCGTCTTTCTCGCCCCATATAAAACTTGTAGACTTCACTTTCAGGCAGGATTAACCCCTCTTGCAAAGCCTTCCACAAATCCGCCGCCGTTTCCGTTTCCAATTGCTGGGAAACAACTGCCAAAGTCCCCAAATCAAACTGATTCCCAACACAAGCAGCCAACTTCAACATATTCTGAGTCCCTGGCGGCAATTTTTGCAACTGCAACGCCATAAACTCTACCACATCATCCGTCAGCGCTGCCTCCCTAACTCGCACAAGATCGCACTGCCAATAACCAGCAATCCGGTCAAACTCAATCAGCCCATCCTGATGCAGTGCTTTGAGAAACTGCGTTGCAAAAAAGGGATTTCCTTGGGTTTTTTGTGCCGCCAAATCAGCCAAAGGTCTTGCCCAATATGGATCGCAATTGAGCGTATCAGCAACCAAATGATTTAGGCTTTCTGAACTCAACGGTTCCAGCGTCAGAGTATTCACCGTGGCCCCAGCTTTCGCCATGGCATCCAGTGTCAGCATCAACGGATGTGCTGCAAACACTTCATTATCTCGGTAGGCACCAATTACTAATAAATAGCCGGTTGCTGACTCGGTAACGAGCAGTTGCATTAACCCCAGCGAGGCGGAATCAGCCCACTGCAAGTCATCCAAAAACATCACCAGGGGATGTTCTGGTTTTGTGAACACCTTAATAAAGTTTTGAAATAGCAAATTAAACCGATTTTGTGCCGCAGTTCCTGATAATTCGAGTGCGGGCGGTTGTGGTCCAATAATTCTTTCGAGTTCGGGAATTACTTCAATAATGACTTGACCATTATCGCCCAGTGCTTGCAATATTTGAGTTTGCCAATTTTCCAACCTTTCGTCACTTTCGCTCAGCAACTGTCCCATAAAATCTCGAAATGCTTGGACAAAAGCTGAGAAAGGAATATTGCGGTTAAATTGGTCGAATTTCCCTTTAATGAAATAGCCGCGCTGGCGGACAATGGGTTTGTGAACTTCATTGACAATTGCAGTTTTCCCAATCCCAGAAAAACCCGCGACTAACATTAACTCACAGCCTCCACCCTTTTCTGATGGCTGCTGGGAAAAACCTGATACTCGATCGAATGCTGCCAGTAATTCGGCAACTTCGGTTTCGCGACCGTAGAGTTTTTCGGGTATGAGGAAGCGATCGCCCACATCCCTCTGTGCGATCGTAAAACTCTCTATCCTACCGTTTTCTTCAAGTTGCTTCAAACAAAATTCTAAATCGAATTTCAGTCCCAACGCACTCTGATAGCGGTCTTCGGCATTCTTTGCCATTAATTTGCTGACAATCTCCGAGATCACGGGCGGGATTGCGGGATTTATTTCATGCAGTGATGGCGGTTGCTTGGCAATATGACAGTGGATCAATTCCATCGCATCGTTGGATTGAAACGGCAATTGTCCCGCCAGCAATCCGTAAAAAGTCACGCCCAAAGAGTAAAAGTCTGTCCGGTAGTCAATCCCCCGATTCATCCTTCCCGTTTGTTCGGGAGACAAATAGCCGAGTGTCCCTTCCAGCACGTTAGGATTCATCAGGGTTTGAGTTTCCCTTGGCAGCAAAGATGCAATACTAAAGTCAATGAGTTTGACTTGTTTTGTATGCGGATTAATTAAAATATTGGCTGGTTTAATGTCTTTGTGAATGATGCGGTGGCGGTAGAGTATATCTAATGTATTGCTCAGGTCGATCGCCACTGGCAAAAACTCGCTCAGGGTCGGCGCAGTTTCCCCTTGTTCCATCCAGTCATTCAGAGAAATTCCCCCAAAGTCTTCCATTACCAGCGCATAGCTGTTTTGGTAGGTTTCCAAGCTGTAGGTTGCGATGATTCCTGGCAAGTTGAGGTTTTTGGCGATCCTATACTGATTGCGAAATTGCACCAGTTCGCTGAAGCTGGGATACTGACTCCGCAAGACTTTGATGGCGACAGGTTTTTGGTCGTCAATACGGAAAGCTCGATAAACTAGGGTGCGAGTTCCTGAGTAAATGCGATCGAGAATTTGATAACCTGTCAATGTAAAATTTATACTTACCATACTTTGATTCTTCCCGTCCTCAGCGGGCTATTTCCCCATTAGCAGAAGCCAATACAGTTTCCAACTCTAGTGATTGTTAATTTAAATCAAGATAACATATATCGCTCAATGTTTGTGATGGGGAGCGCTGAAGTAAGGCACTTTTTAAAGTGAGCAATTACAATTTTTATTATTAAAAATTAAATAGTCTCATCCATATTGGAATAGTGAATAATAAACTAACGCAGCCGAGGCCGATCGCAGTTACGGCTAATTCGCGATCGAGATTGAAAGCTTCTGCCAGTAATGTAGTACCAAAAGCAGGAGGCATTGCCATTTGCAGCACTAGCACAAGTCGCGGCGCGCCCGCGATCCCCAAAAACGTTAATCCGGTGCCAATTACCAAGGGAACTAACACCATTTTAATCGCCAGACAAGCCAAAACTTGTTTGAGGTTGTGCAAGGAATTCAACTTGCTCAACTGCATCCCTATCGTAATTAAAGCTAAAGTAATTACAGTCCAAGCACCTGTTGTTAACAATTCTGCGATTTGTGCCGACAGCGGCAAGCTGCGCGAGACAAATCCTAAACCAAAAGCCCACAATGCCGGATTCAGAAAAATTGCCCGCACCGGACTTAACCAACTCTGAGGGCGATCGCTTTTACCGCAGTGAGAAGCAATAGCAACTCCCAGTATATTGATTCCCACGGTAGTGCCTAGCAAGTCGTAAAACAACGCCCAGGCAAAGTGTTCTGAGCCTAATAAGGACAAGGTGACGGGAATGCCTAAAAAACCCGTATTACCCACCATCGTTGCCAATAAGAAGCTGCCTTGAGTGGGCAAACTCCAAGCGCTGGTGTGTTCCGGGCTATTTTGGGCGATCGGATTAAGACTCTTGAAACGTTCCTCGCCGACACCGAAATTTATCAAAATCCAAGCGAGTCCTCCACCTGCTAGAATTGCCGTCCAAGCTATCAGCGGCGCCATCCAAATAGCGCCCGACAAATTGGCGCTGCGGATAAAAGCAACAATGCTCAAGGGCGTGCCAAAGAAGAAAAGAAACTTGGCTAAATATGTAGAATAGCTTCTCGGTAGCAGGCGGCCGAGAATGAATCCCAACGCCACCCATCCGATCAAATTTAGATAAAGTTTGAGCAGCGGATTTTCTAAATAAAGCATGATTGACTAAATATTTACTAAACGACTTACGCAGATCCACTACTTTTGCCAAAAAAGCCCACCTTTACCCTACCGCCGCAGTTTTCCCTTGCACCGCAGGCCTAAATATTAATGATTATTCAGCCTCGCAGATAATTTTCCACACAGGCCTTGACATCCACAAAAGCGCGTGTCATGATTAAGTTGAGGAATAAATCAACATAGGTTAAAACTATGGCACGGCAAGCAAAACAATCATCTCAAGTCAAAAGTTCCAGCAGCCAAGCAGCCTCCAATACTCGCACCAAATTTACCCTCTACAATTTTGCCGGAAACGCAAAGGCTTTCTATATAGTCGATCGCATAAATTTAGAAAGAAAGCCCGGTGATATCCCAGAAAAATCCGTCGCTCACAGCATCATCATCATCGACCGTTCCGGCTCAATGTATTATGACTTAGAACCGCTGAAAGAAACCCTAATCAAGCTTTTGACCTTAGACGAATACAACAATTACCAGCTAATTGTCAGCCTGATTTCCTATGCTAGCAATGGGGACGTAATTTGTCATTTCCAGCGAATTCCCATTCAAGAAGTGCTGAAATTTGACTCTCAATACATCAAAGAAATTCAAAAAATCCACACGGCTGGCAGTACCTGCATATCGCAGTCAATGCAACTCGCTAAATCTCTGGTTAAAGCGGGAGAAATGACAGCGATCAATTTGCACACAGACGGCTATGCAAATGACCCTAGTGCCAATTCGGAAGCTGCAAAGCTAGGGGAAATTTGCGAAGAACTCAAAGACATGGATGTGTTTGCCAACACGATATCCTATGCCTCTGCCGACTTCAAACTTCTCTCCAAAATCGCCAACACATTATCGGGAAATTGCATCCGCGCTGGCGAAGTCAAAATGGTTTATGATGCTCTTTACGATAGCACCAAACTGTTAGGCAGTTCCGTTGCACCTGCGCTGGCAGAACCGTTAATTAAGGAATATGATTATCAAGTTTTTGTTTCCAAAAGTGGCAAGAAAATCAACGGTTCATCGAGCACGCTGAAAATCTGCGGGCTGAAAGCAGACGATCGCGGACTTTTTTACAAATATCAGAAAGTCGCCAAAGATGAGTATGACAAGCTAGATGTTCCCGTTGCTCAAACTGATGAGTCGGTTTTTGCTTTTGCGAAAGCTAACCTCGCTGACGGCAATTTAAATACGGCTAAGTATGCGCTGGCGAGCACCTTCGACGCTACTTTGACGGAAAAACACGCGAAAGCTTTGACAAATGCCCAAATAGCCGAGTTTACGGAAGATTTGGAACAGGCTGTTTTTGCGCATGAGGTGTTGAAAAATCATGAAATTGGCGATCGGGTAAAAGTCAGCGAGAAAATTTCCCTGCTGGAGTTAATCAAGATATTGGAGGAAAACAGCAACAGCATTATCATCAACTTGAAACACTTGCAAGAAAATTATCAGCGAAAAGGTTTGAAGCGAATTGAAGGAAAGCGAGACGAAAACGGCAACCTTGTCAAGCCTTGGCTGAAAACTGAATTCTTAGATGGTGGCGAATACGTGCAAATGGGTTCATTTGCCATCAATCAAAATACCGCTACCATCAATATGCTGATTACCCGAAAAGCTAAGCTGGTAAAAGTTGAGGATGAAACTTTAATCGCAGAAGTGGCGGGAATTCTAGTTACAGATCTCAATACTTTCAACAATTATACCATTGTCAGCGACGGCGAAGTTAATATCAAGTCGCTGCGAACCAAAATCAGCAGTAAACCAGTGTTTGATTTGCTCAAAAAATGCGGTGTCCTTGAAAAAGACGGTTCGCCCGTGCAAGAATTTGACTTTCGTTCAGAGTACGATATTAAGTTAGAGACTTTGCCCCTGGTGCCTTTTGACGGGCGTTACGGCAGCCTTGACGGAGTGTTTGAGGAACTCGCAGAAATCAAAATTCTCTCTAGCATTCTCTCGGCTCATTTGAAGGAGGAATCCGAGGCTTACACTGCGGAACAATTGGAAGAATTGAAACAGCATTATCTGTCAAAAAGCCTTTACATCAACTTTCCCACGACGACGGAATACACAGATTTAAAAAGTGCGATCGCCAACGGTTCAGTAGATTCTCGAGTCAGCTACAAAATCGACATCGGCAGCAAAAACATCCTCAATTTCGGCAAATTGCACTCGGCCAACAAATTTCTCGATCGCCTTTATGAAGTTTACCACAAAAACACGGGCGAAAAGCTAGCAAAACCGACATTTGACATCACCTTAGATGAGCCTGTTGTCTTCGCACACAAAACGCTGTCATCCCGAACAAAAATCACCAAAGTTGACGACTTGATGAAACTGATTTTCGATGAGTTTTTGGGGTTGGAGGATAACGGAATTGTTAGCGCTACTTTAGCCAAAGTGGGTGCAGATAGTTTGCTACGGCTTTTGCAAGCGAAATGGCAGGGAGAAGATGTCAAGCGAGACGAATTTGTCGCTGCTTTAGCTAATGCGAATGAGCGACTGGAAGCTTATGCCGAAAAAGTGTACAGGGAAAAAGTTTCACCGCTGGTTTTCTATATCGGTTCTACCGGACTTATCCCGGATGAAATGGAGGCAAAAGCGGCGACGGCTGAGGAAATTAATTCTAAATACGGCAACTTGCAATTTTCTAAAGATGAGCAAGAGGGGATGTTTTTTGAAGTGGGAGACTGCATTATTAGCGTGTATGCTAAGAATGAGTATTTCACGGTAGGGAAGTAGGAATTAGGGTGGGCTTTGGCCCACCTTGGTTAAATATGGGTGATTGAAATAAACCGCAAAGGCGCAGGGGTGGCGACTAGGAAATAGGTAGATGGGACAAGTGTTAGGTTGCCAAGACGAAAGGAGCGAGCGGAATCGTTCGGGTTTGTAACTTTCCTTTGGTGTTGCTTTTGCGAAAGTTTATTCTGTGGTAGGATAGAGAACAACGCTCTATAAAAAATCTAGTAGCCAAATTCTCTGCAATTAGGTTATAATGATATTACGCGAATTCTAATACGGAGGGCAAACCAATGACACAAACATTATCAATGTCTGTTCTCTATAAAAAACTCTCGGCGATAGGTTTCTCAAAACGTTTCGTTCAAGAAAAAGGTTTGCCCAGTTGGTGGAATGAAGAACTAGACAATAAACCCGTCGCCGTCCTAGAGGGTGCTGGTCATATTGCCCAACGTCTGCACCTAGACCTCAAGAGTCTTTTAGCCGAGAATCAGAAGCCTCAGTTTAAGCCCTTACTCCATACCAAGTTCAAGTACCATCAACAGGATAAAGCAGACGTACCTGATGTTGCCCATCAACTTGCCTCACGGGTTGCGGAAGTGGTCGCTGATACTAGAAAGCTCGAATTTCAGCCCATCCCATCCGACCCTCATCAAGTTCGTTCAGAGATAGTTGCCAAACATCCTCAAGTCACTTTATACAGCTTGCTCGATTACTGTTGGGAACATGGTATCGCTGTTGTCTATTTTAAGAATTACCCTAAAAATACCCGCAAAATTAGAGGCATGATCCAATGGCAAGCCGATCATCCCGTGATTGTCTTGAGTAGTGGTAAGACACAACCCGTATGTCTAGCATTCGATCTTGCCCATGAACTGGGTCATCTCGCCCTTGGTCATATTCAAGAAGGTATTTTGATTGATGATGATATTAAGCAAGACTGTGATGATCGAGAAGAAACAGATAGCAATCAGTTTGCAGTTAAACTGCTAGTCAACAGTTTTGACAACTCCATCGGCCATAAAAAATTTAACAATGCAAAAGACCTAAAGAATAAAATTATTCAACTTATTCAAAGTGACTCAACTATTGATCCATCTGCATTAGCTTTAAATTATGGCTGGTATAATAAAGATTATTTTGCATTGTCTATGGGATGTGTAAATTTAATCAATCCTGCTAAAGAAGGACACAAGACTATTAACAAATTTTTAGAGCAGCATCTAAATTGGGAGGAATTAAGTGACGATAATGCTGATTACTTAGACCAAATTTTAGGAGAATAGCTTTGTCTGCTTGTATCTATTGCATCGATAATGACATCATCAAAAAGCTTGCTACATTCCAGCTATTCGATAAGACTCTTCAATTATTTGATGCTAGTTCTGAGCAAGTTAATATCCTAGAGACGGCACAATATAAATTTGAAGGCGATTGGAAAAAATTTGAAGCAGGTAAAAGTCGAAAACCAGAAGATTCTCTGATTAATTATAAACAAGTTCTTTACCTTACTAAGACTTTACCAAAAATATCTGAATCGGATATTGACCAAGAAATTTTTATCCAATTATCCAATATTGAAAATATCGATCAAGGTGAAGCCATTCTCACAAGTCATGCTATACAAATTATCCAAAAAGATAAATCTGCTCAGATTTTTACGGGAGATAAAAGATTCATCAAAGCCTTAGCAAAAGTTAACTTACCTATCATTCAAGAATCTCTCAATCATAGATTATGGTGCTTAGAGCAACTTGTTCTCAGAAATATTGAAGCCGATGGCTTTGAGACTATTCGAGATTTCCTTGTTCCTGTTCGAGAATGTGATACAGCAATTAAGAGTGTTTTTGGTTCAGGGCTTAAATCAACACCTGAGAACTCCCTAGCTACTTTAAAAAATTATATTGAGGAGTGTCGGCAGGAGGCAGGTAATCTACTAAATCCTTACAAGTAGATTTAAGTGTGACACGCTTGCCTTAGTGCTGGCTTAAAACGGAATTTCCTCATCTTCATCTTCCACCGTCTTAGCCGTCATCCGCCAACTGGTAATATACTCAATTTGCCCATCAACTTTGTTAATCGCTTCCGCTAACCGCTTTTGAATGTTTTAGCGATTTCTGGCCTGATTAGGGCATATTGAGGAGATCATTTTGAACTCGCAATCTGCCTAGCAGCTTCTCGCAGCCGCTCCATATCGCGCATCGGCGGTATACCAAAGAGCCGCTTGTACTCTCGGTTGAAGTGCGAGGAATCGTCGTAACCCACACGGTAGGCAGCACTGGTAGCGTCAAGGTTTTGCCCCAGCATCAGACGGCGAGCTTCCTGGAGCCGCAGTTGCTTCTGGAACTGCAAGGGACTCATGGCAGTGACAGACTTGAAGTGATGGTGGAAGCTCGATACACTCATTCCCAGCTCTCGTGCGATGCTTTCAATCCGAAGCGGCTGGTTAAAGTCTTTACGAAGTCGATCGACGGCTCTAGCAATTTGGTGGGTAGAGCCACCCAGAACGGCAATTTGACGCAGCCGATCGCCTTGCGCTCCCATCAGCAGTCGATAAATGATTTCTCGCTTAATCAGGGGTGCAAGCACATGAGCTTCCACCGGGGAATCGAGCAACCTGACGAATCGCACCGTAGCGTCTAGCAGATTGGTATCCAGTGGACTGACATCGATCGCTTTGACACTAGCCTCCCTTTGAGCTGAGGGATAGCCTGCCTCAACCATGACTGAGCCAACCAGGGTGGGGTCGAGATCCAGACGAAGCCCCAGGTACGGTTTTTCCTGGGTTGCTTCTAGAATTCGGCTGGCAATCGGTAGTTCGACCGTCCCTAATAGATAGTGCATCGGATCGTACTGGTAGCGATCGCTGCCTAGCAGCACTTCTTTGCTGCCCTGAGCAATGACACAAAAGGAAGGAATCGAGACACTATGAACGCATTCCGAAGGTGAGGAGGAGCGGTAGAAGTGCAATCCTTGGAGCGGCTCAATCGTCCCATCATGACGAATCGCCCGTGCAATCCGCTCGGTCAGTTCGTCTCTGTGGGCTTGCGCTCTATCTGCCTCGCGCTTTGCCTGCGGGTCGTTCATTAACTCCATATCGGGCTTTTCACTCAGTTTGGCAGCGTTCATTTCTAAGTTTGCAGGATTGTACAACAATTTTAGACGATCGTTCTATTGCTTGCCCTTGAGCATTCTTAGAATGAAGCTAAAGCAATGAAAAACCATTTCGGCTTCTTATAAGCATTCTGGATTTTTATACAAGAGAAAACTCAGTTTTGATTGGGCAAGAGATTCGCCTACTGACAACCAAAAGGGCATCAAGGCGAACCTTGCTTCTTAAAAAATTCATCCCTATTGATAGAGCAGGCGCTAAGTGTTCGATCTCTACAATTGGGGTAGCCAAAGGAATTCAAACGATGAAACTGTTCACGGCAACGGTCATATTGCTTTCTCTGCTCGCTTCGGTATCGGCCCAAGCAAATCAGGCAGGAGCCGCCGAGGGGTCCGGTGCTCCCCAGACCGCGCCAATGCAAGATTCGCAGACAATCAACATCACGCGAAGCGGCTCTGTGCCCTCGCGGAACGGACCAGCCGAAAACTTTACGGGTTCGGTGCGCGTCGATCCTCTGTTCCAGGCCAACGATCCAGCAGACACGTCTGGCGCCAACGTTACATTTGAGCCTGGTGCTCGATCGGCATGGCACACCCATCCGCTTGGTCAGACCCTGATCGTGACAGCGGGCGTCGGGCGGGTGCAGGGCTGGGGGGGGCCGATCGAGGAGATCCGGCCAGGAGATGTCGTCCGGATTCCGCCCCGTGTAAAACACTGGCACGGAGCCTCGCCAAACACCGCGATGACGCATATCGCCATCGTGGAACAGCTCGACGGCAAGAGCACCGACTGGATGGAAAAGGTCAGCGACGAGCAGTACGGCACGCCAGTCCAGGCGCAACGGTCGGCATCCGCTGTGCCTGCACGCTCCGTCCCCGGTGTCCGTGTGCAACCGACGCCGGCCCAAAGAGCGATCGGCGATATCGCTCCCAAGTTAGTCGAGCTTACCGACAGCGTGCTATTTGGTGATGTCTGGGAACGCCCGCAGCTATCGAAGCGCGATCGCAGCCTGGTGACCGTCAGCGCGCTGATCGCGATGAACCGTCCCGACCAGCTTCGATTTCACCTCGCCAGAGCGCGCGAAAATGGCGTCACCCAAGACGAGTTGATCGAGACCATTACCCACTTGGCGTTTTACGCGGGCTGGCCTAACGCAGTTACCGCGATTGCCGTGGCTAAGGAAGTCTTCGAGAATAAAGGACGCCCGATCGAAGGGGCAGAAGCGCCTGCGGTGGGTGCAGAGCGTTAGAAGAGCCGGGGCGAAAAACAAACACTTGTCCAGGGGTGGTTTGAGAATTTTGCAAGGAGAATCATGGACGATAATCAAGAACGGAAAGATTTCAGTTCAACCGAGAGCGATTCGCAGCTCAGCGCGGACGAAGAAACACTGCTCGACCAACTCGGTATTGTCGGCGCTGCTCGCCGCAAATTCTTGGGGCAAAGCATGGCTGCCCTACTCGGCACCTTCGCCTTCCACCTGCTGGCTAAAGAGGAGGTCTTTGCCACGCTCGCCGCGGAACCCGACGCCGTATTCGCCCAGGCCCCTGCGGTTGAAAACGCCGTTAAGGTTCTTTTGAAAATCAACGGCTCGGCCCAACGCCTGGAAGTGGATTCGCGCACGGCGCTGCTCGACGCCCTGCGCGAAACACTTGGATTGACCGGCACCAAAAAAGGATGCGATCAAGGACAGTGCGGCGCTTGTACGGTGATCGTTGACGGGCGCCGCGTGCTTTCTTGTCTGACACTTGCCGCTAGCTGCGAGGGGAAAGAGGTGACGACGATCGAAGGTATCGCTGACGGCGACAATCTTCATCCGATGCAGGCGGCGTTCATCAAACACGACGGCTTCCAGTGCGGCTACTGCACTCCGGGGCAGATATGTTCGGCGGTGGCGCTGCTGCAGGAAGCCAAAAACGGCGACGCGAGTCACGTCACTAACAATTTGGGGACGATCGCCCAGAATGTAGCACTCTCTGATGATGAAATCAGAGAACGCATGAGCGGCAACATTTGCCGTTGCGGCGCGTATCCGGGAATCGTTGCGGCAATCAGAGAAGTTCAGTCCGGGCGCGAAACAGCCCAGGCTTGGCATTTTGCCAGCGATGAAGAAATTGCCGTTGCATTAAACGAGGAGGGCAAAGCCGATGCAACCGTTTAAATATTCCAGCGCCACCGATGCAGCAAGCGCCGTTCGCACCGTTTCCGCGAATCAAACGGCAACGTTTCTCGCAGGCGGGACAAATTTGATTGATTTGATGAAAGAATACGTCGAGCGTCCCAGCGAACTTGTTGACATCTCAGGTTTGAATCTGGCGGAAATTCGATCGACCTCGAACGGAATTTCGATCGGCGCCTTAGCCAAAAATACCGACACGGCCAACCATCCGCTCATCCGGCAAAATTACCCGCTGCTGTCAATGGCGATTTTAGCCGGCGCCTCCGCCCAGCTTCGCAATATGGCGACCAACGGGGGAAATTTAATGCAGCGCACCCGTTGCCAGTATTTTTACGACATCGCTATGCCGTGCAACAAACGCGAACCCGGCAGCGGATGCGGAGCGCTTCAGGGACTCAATCGCATTCATGCCATTTTGGGCTACAGCGACAAATGCGTGGCGACTTACCCCGGCGATATGGCGAATGCGCTTTATGCGCTGGACGCGGTACTCAGGATTCGCGGCACTTCCGGGCAAGAACGCACAATCCCGGTCCAGGATTTTCATCGCTTGCCGGGCAACACGCCTGAAAAAGACAACAATCTTCAGCATGGGGAATTGATCGTCGCGATCGAAATGCCGAAGAATAACTTCGCCAACAAGTCTTATTACCTAAAAGTTCGCGATCGGGCTTCCTATGCTTTCGCACTGCTTGCCGTGGCTGCTGCTTTAGAAACAAGCGGCAACACCATCAAACAGGCACGGGTTGTTTTGGGCAGCGTCGCGCATAAACCTTGGCGTTCGCCCGAAGCCGAAAGAGTTCTGATCGGAAAACCTGCTACGGAAACAACTTTTCAGGCTGCTGCCGAAGCGGCTCTCAAAGATGCGAAACCGCTTGAACATAACGGTTATAAAGTCGAACTCGGAAAACGCGCCATTGTTCTGGCTTTGCAGCAAGCGATGACGAGCGGTGCGGCCTAATTAGGGAGGATAAACGAAATGGCAAGATACATCGGAAAAGAAATGAGCCGTGTGGACGGCGTAGCCAAAGTTACGGGTCAGGCTAAATACGCGGCGGAATTCCAGGTTCCCAATCTCGCTTACGGTTTTATCGTGCTGGGAACCGTAGCAAAGGGCACGATTAAATCAATCGACACGCGTGAGGCTGAAGGCGCCGCAGGCGTAATTCGCGTCTTCACGCACCTGAACGCACCGAAGCTTGGTCCGAAGTCTTCCACGGAGCAGGCCCCGCCCCGCGCCACCGAAGAGGAAGACAAGTCGTTTCGGGCGCTCCAGTCCGACAAAATCTTCTTCAATATGCAGCCCGTGGCACTCGTCGTCGCCGAGACATACGAGCAGGCACGTTATGCGGCACGTCTGGTTAAAGTCTCCTACAACTCACAGCAGCACGCGACCGACACTGAGGCGGTGCGCGCGAGCGCGCGCGTCCCCACTAAAGAGCCGCCTCCGAAGACGCGCGGTAATCCCGAAGAGACGATGCGTACAGCGGCTGTGAAGGTAGAGGCCGAGTACCGCATCCCGATCGAGCACCACAACCCGATGGAGCCGCACGCGGCGATCGCGGTCTGGCAAGGCGATAATCTCACCATTTTCGACAAGACGCAGGGCGTCTATAGCGTGCGCGAACATTTGGCTTCGAGCTTCGGCGTGCCCGAGGAAAACGTGAACGTCGTCTCGCCCTTTGTCGGCGGGGCTTTCGGATCGTCGCTGCGCCCGAACTATTATCCGGCGCTAACGGCGATGGCGGCGCGCGAACTCAAGCGCCCAGTCAAAGTCGTCTATACGCGCACGCAGATGTTCACCGGCCACGGCTATCGTCCGCACACGATTCAGAAGATCGCGCTCGGTGCGGAGCGATCGGGAAAGCTCTCCGCGATGATTCATGAAGCCGTGCACAACACCTCCACCCTCGAGGAGTTCTCAGACGACACCACGCGTTTCACGCGCCAAGTCTACGCGTGTCCGAATCTCTACGCGCCGCTGAAGATTACCAACACCGACCTCCCCACCCCGACCTGGATGCGCGCACCGGGGGCCGTTAGCGGTATGTTCGCGCTCGAATGTGCGATGGACGAGCTGGCCTACGCGCTGAGGATCGACCCGCTCGAACTTCGGCTGATCAACTATGCCGAAACCGACCCCGAGAGCGGCAAGCCATTTTCGAGTAAGGCGTTGCGGGAGTGCTACCGGCTCGGCGCGGAAAAATTCGGTTGGAAGAATCGCAAGTTCGAGCCCCGATCGATGCGTGACGGACGCCTACTCGTTGGCTGGGGGATGGCGACCGGCGTCTGGGGCGCTTTCCAGATGCCCGCTGCAGCCCTCGTCACGCTGCAGGCGGACGGCACGGCGCGAGTCGCCAGTGCGACCAGTGACATCGGACCTGGCACCTACACGGTGATGACCATGATCGCTGCCGAGTATCTGGGGCTGAAGTTGGAGCAGGTGAAATTTGAACTCGGCGACACGAAGTTGCCTCGATCGCCGTCGCAGGGGGGCTCTTGGACGACGGCGAGCGTCGGCTCGGCGGTGCGCGGGGCGGCTCTGACGATCGGCACGAAGTTGCTCGCGCTCGCGAACCAGGAACCGAATTCTCCGCTCAAGGGGGCTGCCGCCTCCGATGTCGAGATGCTCGACGGGCAACTGCGACTAAAAAGCGACCCGGATCGTTTCGTCAACATCTCCGCAGTGATGAAGCGTAATGGTCTCACCGCAATCACGGAAACATTCGAGTCGCGTCCCTCAGAGGAGCGCGAGAAGTATGCGACGTTGGCGCACGGCGCGCAGTTCATTGAAGTGAAGGTCGATCCGGATGTGGGAACTGTCCACGTTACGCGCGCCATTGAAGTGAGCGCCTGCGGCAAGATCATGAATCCGAAGGCCTCGCACAGCCAGGAAATCGGCGGCGTTGTCTGGGGCATTGGTATGGCGCTGCAAGAGGCGACTGAAATCGACCACCGTTACGGGCGGATCATGAATCCGAATTTGCAGCACTATCACGTGCCAGTTAATGCCGATATCTTGGAGGTCGAAACGATATTCGTTGAGGAGGAGGATAAAGTCGTCAATCCGCTCGGTGTCAAGGGCATGGGCGAACTCGGCATGGTCGGCATCCCGGCGGCGATCGCCAATGCTGTGTTTCATGCCACGGGCAAACGCATCAGGGACCTGCCGATTACGCCGGAAAAGCTGCTGTGAGTCAGGTCATTTGTTGATTGAAGTGCCAGCGGTAGTCGAGGCGCGATCGCCTCCACGAACCTCAGGGGGAACGGTGCGCGCTGGCAACGGTGGGCAGTGTGGAAGAATCTTCGTACCGTCGCCTTGGTGCAACGCATGGGAAGGGGTGCAAGACTGGTCCAGAAAAAAGTGAATTATAGGTATTGAACTATTATATAGTGTGCTATATAATGGTTGTTGACTGGATTTTTAAATGGATAACAACTCGAACATCAACCAACGGCGACAGGTGGGGAGGCAGCTTTCGTTTGCCCTCTATAGTGCGTCGAACCGCGTCATTCGGCTTCATCGGCCCTTTCTTGAGCCTTTGGGGCTGACCTATCCTCAGTTTCTGGTCATGCTGGCTCTCTACGAGGGCACCCCGCGCACTGTTGGGGAAGTAGGGCAAGAACTCGGTATGGATAACGGAACCTTGACGCCGCTCTTAAAGCGCCTTGAGAGCGCGGGGTTGGTGACGCGCACCCGTGACCTGCTGGACGAACGCCGCGTTCTTATCGATCTGACAGAAGCGGGCGAGGCACTCCGCTCCGCAGCGTGCTCGATCCCTGAAAAGATTGAGACGGCCTGCCGTCTCTCCGATGAAGACGTTGCCGAGCTTCGCGACACCTTGAACGGGCTAGGTCATCCCCGTTCAGCCAACGCCCCCGACTGGATTACCGAATGACCACCTTTTTGGGATTCACCATGTCAAATACAACACCTGTAACAAGCAGCACCATCGAATTAGCAAACGGGCCGTCGCAAACATTGTCTTTTAAAGAGACTGTGCGTGAGCGTCATTCTGTCCGGAGTTTCCTGCCAACCCCTGTCCCCGACGCTGTGATCCGCTCGGTTCTGGAAGACGCACAACGCACACCCTCGAACTGCAACACCCAGCCCTGGCAGGTTCACATCGTCTCCGGCGCGACACGCGACGCGCTCAGCAAGGCTCTCCTTGCGGACGACGAGGCTGGTCGGATGACACCGGACTTCAGCTTCTCCACCGCCGATTTTTGCGGCGTCTACAGCGAGCGCTCAAAGGCGCAAGGGGCGGCCTACTATCAGGCGATTGGCGTCCCGCGCGAGGCGACCGAAGATCGCCGGCTCGCATCGCGATACAATCTGGAATTTTTTGGTGCGCCGCACGCCGCGTTGCTCTTCATGCCTTCCTTTGGCGACGATGTGCGAGTGGCTGGCGACATCGGAATGTACGCTCAGACGTTGTTGCTGTCGCTGACGGCGCACGGACTTGGCGGCATACCGCAGACGATGCTCGGCTTCTACGCCGACACGATCCGCGAGCTGTTGGGCATCGATCCGTCCCTGAAGATGCTGTTCGGTATCTCGTTCGGCTATCCCGACAAGGCGGCCACCGCCAATCGCTACCGGATCGACAAGGCCCCTATCGAAGAAAGCGTGACTTTCCACAATTAACAGACATTCACTATCAGACATTCACATTCAAAACGGAAGATTTACACGGAGGATTTACCATGAGTAACACGAAGAAAATGAACATCGGGATCTTGGGTACTGGTCATATCGGGAAGACTTTGGCACGCAAACTGGCTGAGGCCGGACACGACGTGAAGGTGGCCAACTCTCGCGGCCCTGAGACGATCGAGGCCGATGTGCTGGCTTATGGCGCACTCGCGGTCTC
>NZ_JAUBUG010000189.1:0-1345 GCF_036705345.1 Microcoleus sp. B3-D2 | reverse complement strand
TAGATACTGTCTTGACCTGTCAAGGGGTAGCAGTCAAATAATTGGGGTCGAAAGGCTTTTGGGATTTTAAAATCCCAAAAGCCAAATGCACCAGTTTCCTCATCAGCGCACCAATCACCTGCATTTTGACCTTTCCACGACCCAATAATCTCTCACTCATGGCTTTCAGCAAAGGGTTATGACGCATCGCCACTACCGCTGGCATATACAATGCTTTTCGCAGTCGGACATTACCCGTACAAGACAAACGAGTTTTGCCCTTAACCGAAGTCCCAGAAGTACGTTCGCTCGGTGTTAAACCAGCGTATGCTGCTAATTGACGAGCATTATCGTAATCAGAAACATCGCCAATTTCAGCTAATAATATAGAAGCTGTTAAATCGCCCATGCCAGGAATTGAAGTCAACAGCTCGCGCTGTTGTTTTAAGTGTGGGTGTTGGTCAAAATGGTCACTAATCAGTTTTTTGATTAGTTGTTGTTGCTGTTTTAGATAGTCCAAATGTTCCTGGGTAAGGGCAGCAACTGTTGGCGTAGCTGTCTCCAAACGGTTTTGTTCGCTCGTCATCATTTCTGTGACTGATTCGAGCCGCCGTAACAGGGCTTGTAATTCCTTGACTTCGGGGGCTGTAGGTGTCCATAATGATGGTTTCATTGCCGCACAAAAACGGGCAATCAGTGCCGCATCTACGGAGTCTGTTTTCGTTCTCAGAAGTTCGCTTTTAGCAAACCCTTTAATCCGAGCAGGATTGACGATACTTACCTGAAAGCCTTCCCCATAAAGGAATTCTGCCAAGGCTTCGCCGTAGATGCTAGTAGCTTCCATACAAGCATGGAGTTCGACTACACTTTGTTGTTTGAGCCAGTTATGCAAACTCTCAAACCCTTGAATATTGTTCGTAAACTTTTTGGGTTTAGTTGCACGACCTTCTTTCAGTAATGAGACGTGAAAGTCTCTTTTACTGATGTCTATACCTAAGACTGTTGATGTCATTTTTGGCTCCAGATATACTCCAATTTATGAAAGAACCGACAGGCAATTGAATACTAACCTTGTCAATGCAGGCTTTCCCGATCATGCCGAGAGCCTAAGATACTGTCCAGTTTAGTGCGCCTGTCATCAGTAATGGGAGCTTATCTACGCAACAGACTTGTTTAGTCTAAGGGGCGGGCCAACTTCACCGATTTCTGATGTCCTTGAAGAACACTTTCTGCTGAAACTTGCATCAGAGTCAGAAACTTTTCTTGTTTCTTTAGATTTACTTTGCTTGTCGGTACGATCGCCTGATGATCGGCTTGATCGCCTGATGATCGGCTTGATCGCCTGATGATCGGTACGATCGCCTGA